>JBBIJH010000077.1:4961-11738 GCA_037446075.1 Ignavibacteriales bacterium | reverse complement strand
CCGGACCGCAAGGCGTTGGATGATGTCGTGTTTGATGCGCTCGGTCTCACCGAAGGCGAGCGGAAGGAAGTGTATTGGGCAGTGTGTGAGTTGGTGCAGAATAGATTGAAGAAGGGGAGGAGTGTCTAACCCCCCTGTCCTTCGGACATCCCCCCTTCTTACGAAGGGGGGATAGGGGGTTCGAATACTTATGAGCAGAATCTACACGCGAAAGTCCGAGCAAGAGAAACGTCGTTATCTCCGGAAGAACATGACGAAAGCGGAGGTGCTGCTGTGGATACGTTTGAAGAACAGACGGTTGCTCGGCCATCGCTTCTTGCGCCAATACAGTGTCGATCGCTACGTGTTAGACTTTTACTGTCCCAAGCTCAAACTCGCTATCGAAGTTGATGGGGAAACGCACTTTGTCGAAGGTGCAGAAGAACACGACCGTGAACGTCAGCAATACATTGAGGCACTGGGAATCAAGTTTCTTCGCTTCTTGAACACAGAGATCTATCACGACCTTGACGGTGTGTTGCAAGCAATCAAGAACAAGATTCAGGAACTGGCAGCCCACTGCTAACTGACGTCCCCCCTCCTCTAGGAGAAAAGCAAACAGGCCAGCCCCAGAAACTTTAAACCCGCTTGTACTCACAAGGGCCTGTCGTCAAGCTATGTTAGTCCCCCCTCACCCCGACTTCATTTCAATCGGCTTCTTTGCAAAGAGATAGAGTGAAACCGCCAGGAGCAGGAACATCACAACTGAGAAGAGAGGCTGGCCACTAAGCCATGGGAGAAGCTTCGGACCGATCAAGAAAGTGCCGCGCTCAATCGCTTTTGCCTCTTCGAGAAGTGCAATGCCGATCGCAGCGAGCCCGAAGATCGCGCCGCCCGCAATGAGGCCGCTGGAGTAGAGTGCGCCGGGACTCACCTCTTCCTCTCCCCCTTTGTGGGGTGAGCCGCGCTCGGCGAGCCACCGAACAACCCCACCAGTGAAGATCGCCATTGTTGTAGCGATTGAAAGGTACGATCCAACTGCAAAAGCAAGAGACCGCACACCGAGAAGCTCGACCACAACGACGAGAAAGACTCCGAGAAGCACAAGTCCCCAGGGAAGTTGCTGATTCAGGATTCCATTGATCACTGTCGCCATGAGTCGCGCTTGAGGCGCGGCGGCCCTCTCACTGCCGATCCCCTGGACCCACTGAATTTCGATGACCTTGGTCTCGGGATTGTAAAGGTATTTCCCGTCGGGCACGGTCGGTGAACCAATCGCATTGATCAAGTAGTACGTCTTCCCTTCATGGAGAAAATCTCTGCTCTCGACTCGAACGCCTTCTGGGATTTTCTCAATGTCCAACGCCATCATAAGGGGTTTGTATTCTGAAAGGCCCCTGTTCATCATCATGAGAGTCAAGCCGATGACAAACACAGAGGCCATAACACCAATCACCAAGCCCGTCTGCTGCTTCCACGGCGTTGCGCCCACGAGAAACCCCGTCTTCAGATCCTGCGACGTGGCGCCCGCATTTGCCGCAGCAACACACACAACTCCCCCGATTGTCAACGCTAACGCGCTGTAAGCGCCTCCCGTCCAGCCCACCATCAAGATTAGCGCACTCGTCGCCATCAAGGTTGCAATCGTCATTCCCGAGATCGGATTCGCTGAGCTTCCGATCAGGCCCACGATTCTCGAAGAGACAGTGACGAACAGGAAGCCGAAGATCACAACAAGGAGGCCGGCCAACAGGTTGGATACGAGGCCGGTTTGGGCACCCGGGATGGGTTTGAATGTGAGTAGTGCCCAGATGACAAACACAAGGACTGCTGAGCCAGCCAAGACGATGGTAATGGGAAGATCATCCTCCGTGCGTGAACGTGCTTCCACCCTCGCCTCTCGTCGGGCGGCAAAATCTCGCATGCTCGCTTTGAAAGATTCTACGATCGTCGGGATGGTTCGCATCAACGTGATGAGACCCGCGGCTGCCACGGCTCCTGCTCCCATCGGTCGAATGTAGCTCGCCCAGATCTGATTCGGCTCCATCTGTCCGATGGGGATGGTACTCGGATACAAGGGCGTCTCCAGTCTGCCGCCAAAAAACTTAATCGCGGGGATCATCAGAAGCCAGGAGAATACCCCTCCGGCGAAAATCGTCCCTGCTACCCTCGGACCGATGATGTAGCCGACCCCAAGGTACTCGGGGGTGACTTCCGCTTTGATGGAAGCTCCATTAAACCAGCTCGGCCGATACTCGGGGGTTGAGCGCCAAAATCCCATCGCGTGCATGAGGAAAGCGTACGCGCCACCGAGCCCCAAACCGGCAAAGACTCGACCAGCGAATGATCCCCCCTTCTCGCCAGCAACCAGGACATCAGCGCATGCTGTTCCCTCGGGGTAAGTGAGGTTTCCGTGCTCCTTTACGATCAGCTGCCGACGGAGGGGGATCATGAAAAGGATGCCAAGCCAACCTCCGATGAGTGCAAGGAGGAAAATCCGTGTATATTCGAGCGGAAACCCGAGGAAGATAAGAGCTGGCAGCGTGAAGATCACTCCTGCGGCAACCGACTCTCCCGCCGACCCAGTTGTCTGGACGATATTGTTCTCGAGGATTGTTCCTTTCCCAAGCAGCCGCAACAAGCTAATGGAGAGAACTGCAATCGGGATGGACGCCGAGACAGTCAATCCAGCCCTCAGACCGAGATAGACCGTAACAGCCCCGAAGATGATCCCAAAGATCGCACCCAGTACCACAGCTTTGATGCTGAACTCGCGCACCGACGTCGTCGCGGGAATAAATGGCTGAAACTTTACCGCCGTCTCTGCTGCTGGCTCATTTGCTGCCATAGGCTCCTCCGAAAGTGGTGGATTGGGAACTCAAGGATTCTTACTTGACATTATCTCTCGTCAGGATGGATTTGAGGACGTGAGAAGCAATTTCGGGATTTTCTTTCAGCCGACGGACGCAATAAGGATACCACTCTCTTCCAAATGGAACATACACTCGAACCCGAAAGCCGTCGCGTAACAGCATCTGCCTCATGCTTGGTTTCACCCCGAGGAGAGTTTGGAATTCGAATCTGTCACGGTCAATCCTCAGCTCCGACGTTAACCGACGCGCCCCAGCGATCAAGAAATCGTCGTGGGTAGCGATGCCGACGTAGCAGCCGCCTTCGAGCATCATTCGGAGCAGCTTCAGAAAGTTCTCTCTGATCTCATCTTTTGTCTTGAATGCAATGGACTCCGGCTCGACGTAGATCCCTTTACAGAGTCGGATGTTGGCCTTCTGTTTAACCAATTCGCTCACATCGCTTTCGCTTCTCCTCAGGTAAGCCTGAATCGCAACGCCCACGTTTTCAAAATCCTTCCGTGTTGAACGGTAAATCTCGATTGTCGCGTCCGTACATGTGTGATCCTCCATGTCGATGCGCACGAAATTCTTCTTCTCCCTCGCGAGATCAAGGACTTGGCGAAGATTGTCTTCGCAAAAGCCCTTGTCAATCTTCAAACCAAGTTCCGTGAGCTTCAGGGAAAGGTTCGCACCCATCCTCTCACGTGCAATGGCGTTGAGAACTTCTTTGCAGCCCTCCCTCGCGGAGATCGCCTGAGAGCGGTTGGTCACATCCTCTCCAAGCAAGTCGATAGTGGTCAAGATCCCCTGAGCATTCAGATTCCGAGTAACCTGAATTGCATTCTCGAGATGCGCGCCCGCGATGTAACGGCTTGCAACCCAACCAACGATCGGCTTCGGGATGGCAGGAAGCGAAGAGACAATAAGGCGGTTGAAAAGGCTCATTCGGAGTATATCAGATGCGAGCGATGCTCCGGCAAATCTGAGTGCCAGGCTTCTGATTGGTTTTCGAGCACGGAGAATATACTCAGCGACGTCGTGAAAAGCAAGGAAATATGATGGCAGATCAGACGAGTACAAGGCTCGATTCGGTTAGAATGCCATCGCTGTGATTTCGAGAGACCGATTTCTCGCAGAGGAGGCTCTTACTTCCGAGAAGCGTCCGCAACCCCGTTTCCTTGCTTGAGGAAAGTCTCAAGAAAAGATTAGTCGAGTGATGAAGAGCGCGCCGAGAATACCTGCAACATCGGCAAGCAGGCCTGCCGGAAGCGAGTGGCGAATCTTCTTGATGTTCACTGAACCGAAATAGACTGCAAGAACATAGAACGTCGTCTCGGTGCTGCCATAGATCGTTGAAGCCAGAACGCCGATGAACGAGTCGGGCCCGTAAACTTTCATCAGCTCGGTCATGATCCCAAGCGAGCCGCTACCAGAGAGAGGGCGCATGAGCGCCATCGGAACAGCTTCTGCAGGGAACCTAATGAGGGATGTAATGGGATTGAGAGCAATGGTGAAGTAATCCATCGCTCCACTTGCACGGAAGATCGCGATGCCGACGAGCATCGCGACAAGATACGGAATGATGCGGATGGCGACGCTGAATCCTTCTTTCGCCCCCTCCACGAACACTTCATAGACTTTCACTCTCTTGAAGATTCCCCAGACGAGAAATACGAAGATGAGCGCCGGAATGGCGACGATGGAGAACAGGGCAACCAGGTTCTTCAGGATTTCGCCTGTCATTGCTTGGCCTCCTCCGCGGGCTCCGATTGTGTACTCTCAGCTTCGATTTGTCTCTTAAAGATCGGCAGGCGCTGGAGGAGTTTCGCCGAGATGATCCCGACCGTGGTCGAACACAGACCGCCTACGATTGTCGTACCCACGATGATCGTTGGATTTCCGGAGCCTGAAGCCGCGCGTACAGCGATTGCCGTCGCGGGGATGAGAGTAAGGCCAGCGGTGTTGATGGCAAGAAATGTACACATCGCATTCGTGGCTACGCCTTTCCTTGGATTGAGCTTCTCCAACTCGTCCATCGCTTTGAGACCAAGCGGAGTCGCTGCATTGCTCAGGCCTAACATATTGGCAGAGATATTCATGATCATCGAACCGATCGCCGGATGATCCGAAGGGACATCGGGAAACAGAGACTTCATCGCGGGACGGAGCAGCCGTGCAAGGAATTTCACTGCGCCCGCTTCATCTGCGATCCTCATGATGCCTAACCAGAGTGCCATGATTCCAATCAGACCAAATGCAATCGTCACCGCCGTGGAGGCAGCATCGAAGGCCGCTTTCGTCACCCTTTTGATCCGCACAAACGTGATCGGCTCGAAGACAATACCGACTTTCATTCTCTTCTCATCCTCAGCGCGTGTGAAGGAGACAATCTTCCCCGTTAGCTTGTCCTTTGTCACCGCGGCATTGCTCATCTCCTTCCAAATTCGTGGAGATTGGTCGTTGATGTGAAGAATGATCGTACCCGTCCCGTCCTTCAGGAGAGTCGCAGCCGCGGGCTGAAGGACAACCTCCGCGCCCACGGATTCGTTGTACATCGTATTGAATCTTTCAGACGCAACGATCAACATCGCGTCCTGCGGCGAGGTGATTTCCTCAGCAAACGGCCTCTCGAGCTGCAGCTCGGCTTCAAGCTCCATCCCGTTCCGATACTTGTTTGTTGTCTGTTCGTGCACGTCCACTGAGACGGCAACAACGAGGCCGACAATGATCAAGCCAAGCCAAATGTAGTTCAGCATAGAAGGTTAGTTGGTTTCGGTGTCGGAGATAGGTGCTAACGTCGGGTGAAGTCCCACTTGACAGCCCCGAAGGGGTGATTCTCCTATACAGGATGCAAGATAATAAGGAAGAGGTTTTGCAAAGTCAACAGCTATTCCGCGGAAGGGGATGGAAGGCGATTCTTGAAAAATGAGTTCAGAGAAAGGCCTACTTGATCAAGACAAGCTTCTTCACCGCCCGTTGGCCCGCACTCCTCAGTTCATAATAATACGTTCCGCTTGCGAGATGAGCTGCATCGAGCTTCACTTCGTAAACTCGCTCCGATTGTGCGACGTCGTTGAAAACGTCTGCAACAAGCCGCCCTCGAATATCATAGACTTTCAGACTCGCGGGTCCGTCACTGTTGACAGAAAAAGGAATCGTCGTCACCGGATTAAAGGGATTCGGGTAGTTCTGGGCTAAGACAATTCTCGCTGTACTGAGTCCCACATTGACCTCCATCGAAGGAAATGTTTCCGACTTGCCATCCAGATTGATCTGCTTGATGCGGTAGTGATATTTCCCCACAGGGACCGAGCGGTCAACAAGAGAATAGGACTGAGCTTCACGAGTCGTTCCATTGCCCTTGACAAAACCGATCGTTTGCCATTCCCTATTTTCCCCACGCTGTCGCTCGATCTCAAAACCGTAGTTGTTCGTCTCGGACAAAGTCCGCCACACAATCTCCACATCCCAGCCCTCCATCGGTCTGGTGGGACTCTCACGAACAACATTCGCCGCGAAGGACGCGAGCTGGATGGGAAGCGCCGACGCGGGCACAATCTTTGCCCACCACGTGGCCCAACGCCCATCGTCCAAACCAGGCCCGACACTCGAATCGGCGTACTCCTGGATCGTCCAGAAGGTCATGTCGTCAATTGGGTCGACGACGGTGGCGCTGTAGTCCCCCCAACGATTTCTTGTTCCCCCGAAATACTTGGTGTAGCTGCTCTCCCCGCGTTTCAAGACAGTGATCTGCTGCATTGTCCCGGGTGGGTCGATACTGAATCTCATTGTAAACGCAGCTTCGGGATACCTCGTCGCATCGGACCGCGAGAAGCCCACGCACACATCGTCCACTGCATTGACTGAAATGCTTGGGAAAAAGTGATGCACACCAGCCCCGCCATCCAGGACGTGCGCGTCCGCCAGGCCATCGCCATGGCGCTCG
>JBBIJH010000077.1:0-4951 GCA_037446075.1 Ignavibacteriales bacterium | reverse complement strand
TGGATGATGGGTGATCCTGTTGTTGCCATCATCGTGGGGTCAAGCTGGTACCAGAAGACAGCCGTCCGATCCACTGCACCGATCGGCAAGCCAGCGCTGTGCGTACACCAGATTTTTCCGTTCCTATAAACAGCGTTGATGATCCGTGAATCGTTTGTCTCGATGAGCGCTGTACTCCCCAATTGCGATGCTTTGATCTGACCAAAGTCAAAATTGTTGGCAACGAGGAATAGGCCACTGCCCGGCAACACAGTTGACCCAGCTGCGACAGACCACGTCGGGGCCGGACCCGTGCCTGAGATTTCTGATAGCCTGAGGAGCTTCACCCCATCGGAACTGAAGGGTGGTCGGTCAACGATATAAAGCTTCGGCTCAGAACCGAACGTCAGACATGGCTGCAGCGTGGAGCTGCCGACACCCATGACATAATCGAACTTTGTCGGGAATACGGTCACCGTGAGCACTCCACCTGCAAGAGCGGTGGACTTATCAATCGCCCACATCTTGGCTCCGCGGAACGACGAGGAAGGAGGAAGCATAAACATGTTGTTCGTAATAGCGATCCAGGTCGTGTTAGCACCGAGCCCCGGATAGTCCGCCCAGAGTGTATCTCCCGGGTCAGCATCGAAAGCGTAGAAGTGCCAAACGTCAGTTGGGTCGCTCGTCGAGCTTATGGCAAAGTAAACTTTGGAAGAATCCGATCGAGCATTCGCATCGCACGTTGCTATCCAGCGCGCATGTGTGTGATCATAGATGATCTTGGGGTCGAAGGGCATGCCTCCGAGCGCCGACCAGAACGAAGACAAGCTCACTGTGCTAAGGACCTCACCTGCTTTTGATTGGATGCGCACTTCCGTGTTCAACATTGTTACAATATGGGTTGGCCCGACCGCACCGTGTGTGTCGGGTGGAATTGCAGTATTGTTGTCACCCAGTGCGTCGAACCCCGAAACTGTCGCAGTAATCTCGGCCTCATGGACTCCTTGCTGTCCGGATTTGGGGAACGGCGGTTTCATGATCGTTTCCGGGGCCGCTTGCCTTGCCTCGGGTGATAGGTCACTTTCCACAGGTTCAGGCATGTACGGGGCGATCATTCGCTCTCTGCGGATTGCGGGGGCCTTTAGATGATCAAGCTCAAGGATCCTGTTCCAGCTAAGACTTGCGCTCGGTTCGATCCGGATAGTCTCCTGAGCGGAGGCACGGGCCCTAAGTACTATCAAGACAAGAACTATTGAGCTGAGAATTGCTGCTGCTGAGAGACGTCTGAACTTCATCTATATCTTGCTAGTCGAACGAATCTGGAGGAGGCTAACCGAGGTCGCAATTCTGACTTCGGGTGGGCAGCACCAAGGTCTTTTTGTCCCCCAGCGAAGGGGCAGTTCCGTCATAACCATTCTAGCAATGCGGCTCAACGGCTTAGGCAGGAGACACTGACTAAAGATGGTCTGCAGTCGACTGGCCATGGATGATCGCCTCATTTTGAGTTCACTTAAGCTTCGGAGAAATTAACACAAGGAAACCGGAAAGAGCAATGAAGAAGGGAAAAAACGAAACCCTATGTTCGCTGATAGGTTGCAAGAACCTCCCACGAAACTAAAAGAGAAAACGTCTCTTATTCCCACGAACGCCGTTACATCGTGGGTAACAAAAAAACCCGTGACACATTACAGTATCACGGGCTCAACCTGTATTAAGCGACAAACTAAAGGCTATTTGATCAGCATCATGCGCCTTGTCTCGATTCTGATTCCGCTCATTAGTCTGTAGAAATACACTCCACTCCCGAAGTTCGCCGCATCAAATCGAGCGGTGTGGATGGTGCTGGCTTCGGCGTTCCCCTCAAAAAGTCTCGCCACCTCCTGGCCAAGTACGTTGTAAACTTTCAAGGTCGTGAAACCACTCTGGGGCACTACGAACTCTATCGTAGTCGTCGGATTAAACGGGTTGGGATAATTCTGCGCCAGAACGAGTTTGTCTGGTCTGACACCCACGCTCACTTCCGTCTCCGGGAAGATCTCAGACTTTCCATCGAGGTCGATTTGCTTGATGCGGTAGAAGTAATTTCCGAAAGGAACAGCTCGATCAACGTACGAATAGAACTGGGGTGTGAGCGTTGTCCCGTGTCCTTCGACGAAGGAGATGGTAGTCCAGGATGGATTTGGGATATGTGATATGAGATGTGAGTTATTTTGCGCCGAAGGCGCACCCGCCAGTGGCGGAAATCCGCTGTGAACTCTTCTCCGTTGGATTTCGAAGCCATAGTTATTGGTCTCAGAAATCGTGCGCCAAGTGATCTCAACATCCCAGCCCGCCTGCGGTCTGGCGGGGTTGTCGCGGATGACAGAGGCGGAGAAGGAGGAAAGTTGGATGGGGAGGACAGCATCGCTGTTGGCTTCAAAAAAGAGCTGATCGAACTCAGCACCTTTCCGAGGATCTGGACCACTTGTGTGAATTGCCATGAATCCGAAATACCCATTTGAAAAATCACTGTAAGTTGCGTCGCTGACACTCCCTTGGTTAATGGAGGTATTTGCCGCAGTTGGTACATCAGTCGCGATCGCACCCGTTCCATTCGATGTCGGCAATGTGGAGGTGTACAGAGTCCAAACTGAACCAGTTGTCCGAGTAACCCTCACCATGAAGCCGATATCAGTAAGACCATTTGTCACAGCGCCAGACGAGGTCAGTATATCGCTAGCCGCCCCGTTATCAACTCTTTGCAGGACTATTTCATCGTCACCGCTATCATCCCCAAACCGGACCCGGTATCCATCGACCGTGACAGAACTAAGATCAGCCTCATTGGCCCATAGCCATACGATGCTTCGATTCTGAGCTGTAGCTGGCTGGGCCCTTCTTCCCATCCAAAAGGACCAAGCTTGTGAACCACCCCAAGTGTCGGTGCGCTGGAGACTAAGGTACTGAGTTCCGACGACGCTCGACAGCTTGTTAAGCCGCAGCGTGAATGAATTGCTAGCACCTACAGCAACATCGCTGCTGGTCACGATGATCCAAGTTGAGTCAGTACCGGTCCAAGTTGGGTTGGAAGTGAACTCACCATCATCGAAAGAATCGATCACTTGACCCAAAAGCGTCATAGGAACGAACACTAATAAGAAGAGAGCTTCGAGCACAAAGACTTGTGCCTTCATTGCTGTGTCCTTTCATGAAGTGGTTGATTTTCAAGGACCTTGACTTCAACCTTAAGAGACCAGATCAAGCCCGGGCTAATTCCAAGCGAATAGCTACGGAACTGCTTTATTGTGAACTGGAGGAAGAAACGATCACATTTGCGAAGTGATAAGTCAGGGCAGCGTGAGCGGTGAGTTTCCCATTTGGTCGCAGGCCTGTTATACTGCCTGCAAATTTAGTAATCCCACGGACAAAGTCAAGCGAAAATTTGCGGACAACCAAGCCTAACCCGATCGAGGCCAAAAGGCTGATCGCCGCGCCTGACCGTAATACGCCGCGCCATCAAATGATTGCGGCAGAGGCCCGGGGTAGCCTCACTTCTCCAGAATCCATGAAGGTTGATCACCAGCGGCCCAAAGGGGAATTCAGCGGCAGCATAGCACGGGGAGTGATAGGCTATGGATGGGATGCTTTGCGGAAGTAATCGTCCAGATTAGGTGGAACATCGGTGGTGTTGGAGGGGAGCCTCTAAGCGACATCCGGATAGGCATCCTTCACTAGATCTCACAATCTTGAAGATCCCTTACCATCTCCAGCGAAGGGTGAGCACCTGCCCAGATTCCCCGATCCCAAAACTCAAGTCATCGCTGACATCAAACTCATAAAGACTCGCACTCACATACGCATCAACGATATTTGCGAGGTACAGTATCCCGAAGTACCACGCAAACGAATCCCGCTGGTTACGATAGAAGTCGCGGAAAGCCTTTGTCTGTAAGTCACCCGAGGGATTTGATGGCGTGATGCTTCGGGAGTACTGGTCTCGGTAATCGCGGTATCGGTTGTTGTTCCGTATCCACTCCCGCACGTAATAGCCACCCAGTCCCCAGATAATCGGCAACTTCCAATACGACTTGGTGTAGATCTGCCCCAAGCCGGGCAGTGCGGCAGAGAATAGCATTGCTTTGACTGTAGATTTCTTTTCTCTAGGTGGAGTCACAGTATCCGGCACAGCGGAAAATCCGACGTTATACGATTCGAATAGCTGGGAAAGAGGAACTGGAACCACAGTGGGGAGTCGAGGTGAGGATTGCGTGCCTCTGGGATTCTGTGCAATGACTGAGTTAAAGAACGAGAAGGAAAGGAAGGCAAGGAACAGAGTATGGTGGCGAGTAAGCCTGCGCGATGTCCGCTTCACGGATCCATCCACGTTTAAGTAGTTCTCGGTGAAAAACTCTTACACAGAGATCCACCGAGCATTTCAGACCTGCTTATCAGCGGCTGGCCCGAACGACCTGGTCGGGCGGATCAGGGGGAGTTCCACAGGGAATACATGGAGTCACACGGAGTTTGGAACTGAAACTTCTCGAATTTTTCTCTGGATTTCTCTGTGACTCTTCCGTGCGTCTCTGTGTAATTCTTTTTTCAGTGAGATCTGATTAAACGACGGCAATCACCTCGATCTCGACTTTCGCGTCTCGAGGGAGTCGAGCAACTTCAACCGTACTCCGTGCCGGCGTGGACTCTCTGAAGTATTCTCCATACACTTCATTCATTGCAGCGAAATCGTCCATACTTTTCAAGAAGACCGTCGTCTTCACAACCTTTTTCAGCCCACTTCCACCTGCTTTCAGCACCGCCTCGATGTTCTCCAAGACCCTCCGAGTTTGTACCTTCACGTCACCGGGGACGAGTTGTTGCGTCACCGCGTCCAGGGAAATCTGTCCCGACACGAATACGAATCCATTGGCCAGAAAGGCCTCCGAGTACGGTCCGATGGCCTTGGGGCCATGAACGGTCACAATCACTTCTAGCACGT
>JBBIJH010000076.1:0-11744 GCA_037446075.1 Ignavibacteriales bacterium | reverse complement strand
TGGCTGCAGCGTCGTGAGCACGTATGACCTCACGAAGATCCATGACTACATCCGGCATCTTATGAGATTCGTCAAGCCAGGAGGCTGGCTTCTTCTCATCGGAGGAAGCAATCTCTCTGGCAACCGCTTGACGACCTCGAGCTGGTTATGTCATACGTGGGAAGATTTGAAAAGGTTTGTGCCGGAGGGAGAATGGAGAGCAAGGGGTCCGTATCTCTCGCACGTGAGGATCGTGTCCACGTTTGGGAGATCTGGGTTAAATTGTCTTCTAACTTTCACCCTTCGGGCTAGGGGGTCGTTCATTTTGAGGGCTACTTTTCACTTCGTGAAAAGACTATAGCCTACCTGCCGGTTTGTTTTCCCACATTTCCTTGCCTTTCACCCCTTTTTTGACTAACTTTTTTCCACGAAACTCCTTACCTGCTCTCTGAATGACCAGCCTCAGGCAATTCGTCCTTGGAATTGACGGCGGTGGAACGCGGACTCGTGCGATTCTCGCAGACCTTAAAGGGAAGGCGATAACCAAGGCCTCCGGCGGTATATCGAATGTGCAGATTGCCGGACTCCAGGGGACGGCGAGAGAGATATTGAAGATGGTCAAGAAATGCTGCTCTGAGGCACGGTGTACTCCTGATCAAATAAAAGCCACGGTAGTCGGACTCGCCGGGGCTGGCCGTAAACCGGATCAGGTACGGACGCGAGAGGCAATTCGATCATTAGCCCGGACGAATCACATACGCCTCAGAAACCTCGTTGTTGAGAGTGACGGGCGGGTTGCTGTCGAAGGAGCCCTCGGAGGAAAACCAGGGATAGTCATTGTAGCTGGCACGGGTTCCGTCGGTTTTGCGAAGGACGCGGAAGGCAACATCTATCGCGTTGGCGGCTGGGGAAGACTTATTGGCGATGAAGGGAGTGGATTCGTGATTGGACGGGAGGCACTCAGAGCAGTCTCCAAGCACCTCGATGGACGGGGCGGGCCGACGCTGTTGACGGCACTTGCCGGGAAGACTTTCAAATTGTCCGACCCCGTCAAGATCGTATCCAAGGTTTATCAGGATCAATTCGACGTATCGGCTCTGGCCCCCCTTGTCCTTCAGGCTGCGGAGAGAGGCGACCGGGTGGCAAGAAAGATTCTCGATAGTCAAAGTCTTGAGCTTCTTGATCACGTAAAGGTGTTGGTCAAAAAGCTGAGAGGCTCCGAGGAACATCGAGGAGGCAAGAAAATCAGAATCGCTTTTCTCGGCGGTATGCTCCAGTACTCGAACTACCTCTCTCGCACCCTCAAGAAGAAAGTCAAATCAAAGTTTCCCGAAACCCAAATCCAAACTCCATTGAAAAGTCCTGCCTACGGCGCTGTGCTGATGGCACTGGAACGCGTGAAGAAAACCTTGCGGGACTTACCACTTCATCCCTGAATGTCTATGAAAAGATTACTCCCTTTCTTGTTTTCAGGTTGTGCGGTGATTGCCGCATGCACGAGCGAAAAAATGAAGAGGGGGGAGGAGCAACCAGGAGTTGCCTCCCGGGCTCACGTAGAAGTTCAAGCGTGGACACTTAGCGATACGGCGTGGGTAGAGTCTACGCTGCGCGGGATGAGCCTTGAAGAAAAAGTCGGCCAACTCGTGATGCCGTGGGCACGCGGTTATTATTTCAGCGAGGAGAGCGAGGAGTTCGATCGGCTCATCCGTCTCGTCAAAGAAAGGAAGGTCGGCGGTGTCATCTTCTTCCAGGGCAACGTGTTCGAGACGTCCTACTACATCAACAAGCTACAATCTCTGGCCGTGGTACCACTTCTGATCTCGGCCGACTTCGTGCGCGGCGTCGCGATGCGGATCGAGAACACGACATCATTTCCGTACGTCATGGCCCTTGGAGCAACGCGCGACCCAAGGCTCGCATACGAGATGGGAAAGGTGATAGCAAAAGAAGGCCGCGCTCTCGGAGTCCATCAGAATTACGCACCGGTGGTTGACGTCAACAACAACCCGATGAACCCAATCATCAATGTTCGCGCCTTTGGAGAAGACCCCCGGCTTGTCTCGGAAATGGCTGATGCATTCATCAAGGGGCTGCATGAAGGGAAAATGATCTCCACGGCAAAGCACTTTCCCGGACATGGTGACACGGACGTCGATTCGCATTCTGACCTCCCGATTCTCAACTTTGACCGTAAGCGGATTGAGTCGCTGGAGCTTCCGCCGTTCGAAGACGCGATCGGCCACGGTGTCATGTCCATTATGATTGCTCACCTCTCACTTCCTGCCTATGACACCGTGAAGGGGATCCCTTCCACGCTCTCACAAAACGTCGTGACAAAGTTGTTGAAAGAGAAGCTCGGGTTCAGAGGCTTGATTGTCACAGACGCAATGACGATGCGAGGTGTGACGAAAGCTTACTCAGACGCGGAGGCCGCAGTCCTTGCAGTGAGAGCGGGAAACGATCTTATCCTGATGCCGCCGAATGAGGAAGTCGCCATTGATGCTATCCTGAACGCAGCGCGGCGAGGTGAAATTCCATTAGAGAGAATCGATGAATCCGTGCGGAAACTGCTGAGCGTCAAAGCGTGGCTCGGCCTTCACAAGAATCGCTTTGTGAGTCCCGATACAATCTTTGCAGTTGTCGGAGCGAAAGAACACCAGCGCCTCGCAAAAGAAATCGCTCGTCGTTCAATCACGGTCGTGAAGAACGAAAGGGGGATCTTGCCCCTCGAGAAATTCGGGACGTTGAGGGTGATGAGCCTTGTAGTTTCTGACAATGCTGTCCCGACTACCGGAGATCGATTCAACTCGCAGGTCAGGAGTCGCTATCCGAATTTTCAGTCTCTCCGGGTCGATACCCGGAGTAACTCAGAAGAGTATGATTCCGTTTACTACATCCTGAAGCGGGCAGACCTGATCCTCTGCCCGATGTATGTACGAGTACGGTCGGGACAGGGAACGATTGGACTTCAAGCGCGACAAGTGGAGTTTGTCGACCGGGTGCTGAAAATGGGGAGGCCGGTCGTTGCGATTTCATTCGGCAACCCCTATCTGCTCTCCGACATGCCGTCGGTCAGCGCCTATCTCTGTGCGTACAGCGATGCCGATGTTGCAGTGGATGCGGCGGTCGAGGCGATCTTCGGTGAGATTGATGTCGATGGAAAATTGCCGATCACAATCCCAAAGCTTGCTGACTATGGAGCGGGCATTGCGCTCAGGAAGAATCAGCTTCGTGTGGATGAACCAGAGATCGCTGGGTTCGATTCGAAAAGATTGAAGCGGCTGGACGACGTCATGAAGAAGGCAATTGCCGATTCCGCCTTCCCCGGCGCCGTTGTTCTGATTGCGAAGGACGGGATCATCGCGTACCACAAAGCGTTCGGTACATACGATTACTCCCCCTACTCCCGTCAGGTGGATCTGGGAACGATGTACGACCTGGCCTCTGTGACGAAGGTGATTGCTACAACTAACGCCATCATGAGATTGGTTGACGAGAAAAAAATTGATCTCGATGATCCGGTGATACGGTACATTCCTGAGTTTGGTCAAAACGGGAAAGAAAAGATTAAGGTGAGAAATTTGCTCCTGCACAATAGTGGGTTGATTGGGTGGAAGAAGTTCTATGAGACCTGCAGTTCTGCAAACCAACTGCTCGATTCTGTCTACGCTCAACCCTTGATCTATCCCACTGGCGATTCAACCATCTACAGCGATCTCGGACTCATTACACTTGGAAAAGTGATTGAGAAGGTGACGGGGATGGGACTTGACCGCTATGTTGAGAAAGAGTTCTTCGCCCCACTTCATATGATGAACACGATGTTCAATCCCCCGGAATCAAGATGGAGCCGGATCGCGCCAACAGAGATCGACACGGTGTGGCGAAAACAGAATACTCCGGTTCGTGGCAGAGTCCATGATGAGAACGCGTTCGTACTCGGGGGCGTTTCAGGGCACGCGGGTCTATTCTCTACTGCCGCTGATCTTGCGGTAATCATGCAGATGCTGCTGGACGGGGGCACGTATGCGGGCAAGCGATATCTCAACGAGAACACAATTCGCATGTTCACGAAGCGACAATCAGAACGATCCACACGAGCGCTGGGTTGGGATACAAAGAGTATGCAGGGCTATTCGTCTGCGGGTAGTCGCTTCTCACCGAAGTCATTTGGTCACACGGGATTTACTGGCACCTCGATCTGGGCCGACCCCACTCGAAACCTCTTTGTGATCCTCTTAACGAACAGGGTGTATCCAACAAGGCAGAACACAAAAATCTTTCAAGTCCGACCGGCTGTGCATGACGCCGTCATTGATGCCCTCAAATCTGAGATCCAGCCGGGTGCACATTGAAACAAACGAAAGAGAGGAACTTCATGGCTATCCCGAAATTCAAGAATGAGCCATACATCGACTGGTCACGAAAAGAGAACCGCACGAAGATGGAGAGAGCTCTCGAGAAAGCAGCCTCTTGCTTCGGGACTGAATATGAACATATCATTGGAGGCACCGGGGTACGATCTCCTGAAAAGTTCAACTCTTACAATCCTTCCAACCCGGATGAAGTCGTCGGGGTTTTTCAGAAGGGGACGGGAGATGAAGCAAGTAGGGCCTTGAGTGTCGCGGTTGAAAAATTTGAAGAATGGAAATGGGTCAAACCTCAAAGACGAGCGGAGTACCTCTTCAGAGCCGCTCGCGTGATGCGTAAGCGTCGCTTCGAGCTGATTGCGACTGAAATCTTTGAGGTTGGAAAAACCTGGCCGGAAGCTGACGCCGATGTCGCTGAAGCAATTGACTTTCTTGAATTCTACGGGCGGGAGATGCTGAGGCTCGCTCAGCCACAACCTTTGGTGAAGATTCCGTCGGAGAGAAACGAGCTGTGGTACATTCCTCTCGGCGTGGGTGTTGTCATTCCTCCCTGGAACTTTCCTCTCGCAATCCTCGCCGGGATGACCTCTGCCTCTTTCGTGTCCGGGAACACGGTTGTTCTGAAGCCTTCAAGTGACTCGCCTCTCACTGGCTACAAGTTCATGGAAATCCTCGATGAAGTGAAATTGCCGCTGGGCGTGGTGAATTTTGTCACCGGACCGGGCGGTGCGGTTGGAGACGCACTCGTACAAGACCCCAGGACGCGCTTTATTGCTTTTACAGGGTCCAAAGACGTGGGCCTGCACATCAACGGGGTCGCGGCGAAGATTCAGCCCGGAGAGCGCTGGATAAAGCGTGTGATCGCTGAGATGGGGGGCAAGGACTCCATCATCGTCGATGACGAGGCGGACCTTGATGAAGCGGCCGCGGGGGTTACGGTTTCCGCCTTCGGATTCCAGGGCCAGAAGTGCTCGGCTTGTTCGCGTGCGATCATTGTCGACAAGGGCTACGACAGGATGCTGGAGCTTCTTGTGAGAAGAGCGGAATCTATTACTGTAGGGCCAGCCAAGGATCTAAGTAATTACATGGGTCCGGTGATCAACAAAGCTGCTGAAGAAAAGATCTTGAGGTATATCGAGATAGGACAGAGGGAGGGCGGCAAACTCGTGTCCGGGGGAACAAAAGCTCCAGGCAACGGTTACTTTATTCGCCCAACGATCATCGCGGATGTTGATCCGAAAGCGACGATTGCGCAGGAAGAAATTTTCGGGCCGGTGCTTGCCGTAATCAAGGCTAGGGGTTTTGATCACGCTCTGGAGATCGCAAACAATACAGAGTACGGGCTTACAGGATCCGTCTACTCAAAGAGCAGAAGGAAACTGGAGACGGCCAAAAAAATATTCCACGTCGGGAATCTCTACTTGAATCGGAAGTGCACGGGAGCGCTTGTTGGAGTGCATCCGTTTGGCGGATTCAACATGTCCGGAACTGATTCAAAAGCTGGCGGTCGTGATTATCTGTTGCTCTTCACCCAAGCGAAGGCGATTTCAGAAAAGGTGAAGTAGAAACTTTTCTGTATGGATCCTCACATTAGCCGAGAACCACACGAACTCATTGCGGTCGAGCTGGGGCTTTCCCAAACCAGACAGATCCACCTGAATCTATCCGTTCCAGCCCTCTATGAAAAAGCGGTTCAAGGCAAAGAGGGGCTAATTGCAAAAGGCGGTCCCTTTGTTGTCAAGACGGGAACGCATACCGGGAGGTCGCCGCTGGATAGGTTTATCGTGAGGGAGCCTTCCTCAGAATCTCTGGTCGATTGGGGATCGGTGAACCGTCCGCTGGAGCCTGAAAAGTTTGACTCCCTTCACCGCCGACTCCTATCGTATCTGGAGCAGCGGGAGCTTTTTGTTCAAGACCTCTATCTCGGGGCCGAGCCAAGATATCGAATACCAGTTCGAGTTGTGACCGAATATGCCTGGCACAACCTGTTCGCGCGAACGATGTTCATCCTCCCTCCGATGTCCACGGTGCACCAGAATGAAAATCTCTTCACAATCATTTCTGCACCCGGATTTACGGCAGACCCCGACAAAGACGGCACTCGGTCAGAAATCTTCATTATCATCAATTTCGATAAAAGGATCGCGCTGATTGGCGGGACGAGCTATGCCGGAGAGATGAAGAAGTGCGGCTTCACAATTATGAACTATCTCCTGCCGCAGCGTGGTGTTTTTCCGATGCACTGCTCGGCCAATGTTGGCAAGGAAGATGATGTTGCGCTTTTCTTTGGTCTCTCGGGTACTGGAAAGACTACACTCTCAGCCGACCCTCAGCGCGTTCTCATCGGAGATGACGAGCATGGCTGGAGCGAAGACGGCATTTTTAACTTTGAAGGAGGCTGCTACGCAAAAGTCATTCGGCTCTCCAAAGAAGCCGAGCCAGAGATCCACCAGACAACCCGCATGTTTGGGACCCTCTTAGAGAACGTAGTGATTGACGAAGTGACTCGAGAGATTGACCTGGACGATATGACATTTACGGAGAATACGCGAGGAGCGTATCCGATCAGCTTCGTTCCAAATGCAAGTGAGACAGGGATAGCCGGCCACCCGAAGAATATGATCCTGCTCACGGCTGACGCATTCGGTGTTATGCCGCCCATTGCCAGGCTCACTGCAGCGCAGGCGATGTATTACTTTCTCTCGGGTTATACCGCCAAGGTCGCTGGGACGGAAAAGGGGTTAGGCAAAGAACCGGAAGCCACCTTCAGCGCGTGCTTTGGGGCGCCGTTCCTCCCGCAGCATCCGGCCGTGTACGCCAAAATGCTGGGTGAGAAGATGAAGAAACACCATGTGGATGCATGGCTTGTGAATACCGGCTGGACGGGTGGTCCCTTCGGAATCGGCGAGAGAGTAAAGATCATCTATACGCGCGCCATGATCCGGGCGGCGCTTACGGGTGTCCTTCGGCAAATCAAGATGGTGTGCGACCCTGTCTTTGGACTCCAGATTCCTGTCGTTTGTCCGGGGGTTCCGTCAGAGGTCCTGAACCCACGAAACACATGGAAGGACGCAGCGGCCTATGACCAAGCCGCGCGAGTTCTGGCGGGTAGATTCAAGAAGAACTTCGAGAGATTCGCTGAGGGGGTGCCGAGCGAAGTACGGGACTCTGGCCCGGCGTAGGCAGTCCTTTCATTTTTTTCACTCAAACTAAGAAACTGCAGAAACCCAGATGAAAATCCATGAGTACCAGGCAAAAGAGATCCTTAGGAAGTTTGATGTAGCAGTACCACGCGGTGGCGTTGCCTTCACGGCAGATGAAGCCGTAGAGGTTGCCCGCCAAGTCGGGGGTCAACTGTGGGTTCTCAAAGCACAGATTCACGCAGGGGGACGAGGGAAGGGAGGGGGTATAAAGCTGGCGAAAAGTCTGAGCGAGGTCCGACAAATCGCGTCGCAGATGCTCGGGATGCGTCTTGTGACGCAACAGACGGGTCCGGAAGGGAAGACCGTGAAGCGAATTCTTGTCGAGGAAGGTATAGACATCGAGCGAGAGTTGTATGTAGGGATTACGGTGGATCGATCTCGCTCACAGAACGTCTTCATGGCGTCCCCGGCCGGGGGAGTGGAAATCGAAGTGACGGCTGCGGAGAAACCGGAACTCATCTTCAAAGAATATATCGATCCAATGCTGGGCCTCCAAGCCTTCCAGGCTCGCCGATTGGCGTTCAGGCTTGGACTGACGGATTCGAGTTTCAAGAGCGCAGTGAAATTCTTAACAGGACTTTTCGGCGCCTATGACAGCATGGATGCGTCCTTGGCGGAAATCAATCCGCTCGTTGTGACGCGCGCCGGCGATGTTGTTGCACTTGATGCGAAGATCGATTTTGATGACAATGCACTCTATCGCCACCCTGACGTCGTTCAGATGCGAGATCTTGACGAGGAGGCTCCACTTGAAATCGAAGCGTCGAAGTACAATTTGAATTACATTAAGCTGAGTGGAAATGTCGGTTGTATGGTGAACGGAGCGGGGCTTGCGATGGCAACGATGGATATCATCAAGCTCTCGGGTGGTGAGCCAGCGAATTTCCTCGATGTCGGCGGTGGAGCCAGCGCGGAGACTGTCGCGAACGGTTTCCGCATCATCCTCTCTGATGAAAATGTGAAAGCCATCCTGATCAACATCTTTGGTGGGATCGTTCGCTGTGATCGTGTCGCAGCAGGAGTCATCGAAGCGGCGAGGAAGATCAAAGTTTCCGTTCCAATTGTCGTGCGCCTTGAGGGAACGAATGCTAGAGAGGCGAGCGAGATGCTGAAAACTTCAGGGCTGAACTTCATCGTCGCAGACACGTTTCAAGACGCAGCAGAGAAAGTGACGAGGGCGATTGCAGAGAAGGACAAAAAGAAAAAAATAGTTGGAAGTGCTCATATGCCTGCGGATGATGACATGGGAAAATAATTGGAGGAGTGAACGAGCGTCTGGCCGCCCTCACCGTTGAAGTAGCGGATCTAAAGCCCGAGTTCCGATCTCATGGTGAGCTACTGCGAGCGATGCAGAGCAAACACAGCACTGATGAAGCTCAAGCTTCAGCTTAATACTTCAATCGGTGAAATGAATCAATGGGTTGAACGGCTCGCGGCGACGCAGGAGAGGCTCATGGGGTTAGTTGTCCGCATTGTGGATCGGCTGGCAGATTTTGAAGCTGAAGGAAGGGTTGAATTAAACAATGTTGAGTACGATAAGGATGCTCGCAGATTGAGAGGGACCATTCGTCGTATCACAAAATGACATTCCAAGCACTTTGAAACGGAGGAAGGAATGATGTCCGTCACCAGTGTTAAGACGATCGCTAGTCCCTATCTGAGGCGAATCCTCTCCTACGTCATCGGGAAAGATCCTCTTCAAGTTCTATCCTCTACAGCCGACCAGATCAGGCAGCTCACCCACGGATTGACTCAGGATCAAATTCATCGACCCCCGAGAAGGGGAAAATGGTCGATCGGCCAGATCATCGCGCATTTGAGTGACACTGAGATCGTCTTGGGGTTTCGATTCAGAATGGTGATTGCACAGTCGGGTTCGCGGCTCTTGGCGATGGACCAAGATCAGTGGGCGGAAGGCTTGCGATACCGGAAAGCTGACTGGAAACGGAAACTGAAACTCTTCGAACTTATGAGGAGAGATCATCTTGTTTTGCTCCGTTCGCTTGGTACTAGCGAATGGAAGAAGTACGGGATCCACGAGGAAAGGGGAAAAGAGACACTCGAGTTGATGGTACAGGTACTGGCGGGCCACGATGTGAATCACTTGAGGCAAATAGAAAAGATCAGGAATTCATACGTCGAACGATGAGAAACTTGGATTTGAAGGAAAAGTACGAGCCTGTGATCGGACTTGAAGTCCATGCCCAGATGCTAACGGAGTCCAAGGCATTCTGTTCGTGCACGACGAAGTTCGGGAACGAACCGAACTCGAACGTTTGTCCCGTTTGTCTTGGCCTGCCGGGCGTTCTCCCTGTATTAAATGAGAAGCTTGTAGAATTTGTTCTCCGCATGGGGCTTGCTACGCACTGCAAGATCGCTCCCCGAGCCATCTTCGCCCGGAAAAACTATTTCTATCCCGACCTGCCGAAAGGCTACCAGATTTCTCAGTATGAAGAACCAATCTGCACCGACGGCTATGTGGAGATTGATCTGGAGGACGGCACGCGCAAGCGGATCGGCCTGACTCGCATCCACATGGAAGAAGATGCAGGGAAGTCAATTCACGATCTGGACGTGGATACGCTCGTCGATGTTAACCGCTGCGGTATTCCCCTCATTGAAATTGTGACCGAGCCTGATCTTCGCTCACCTCGCGAAGCCTATCTCTTCCTTCATAAGGTCCGACAGCTGGTGACCTACCTGGGAATTTGCGACGGCAATATGGAGGAAGGAAGCCTACGCTGTGATGCAAACGTCTCTGTCCGACCAAAGGGTCAGACGAAATTTGGCACGAAGACCGAGGTGAAGAATATGAATTCGTTCCGAAACGTGGAGCGGGCCCTTGCCTTTGAGATCAACCGGCAGATTGAACTGCTGGAGAATGGTGAAGTCGTAGAGCAGGAGACACTTCTCTGGGATGCGAATCAGAGCATCGCGGCACCGATGCGTAGCAAAGAGTACGCGCACGACTATCGCTACTTTCCAGAACCCGATCTAGTGCCAGTGCTTGTCGATGAAGAATGGTTGGAAAAGATTCGAGCCGGCTTGCCGGAACTCCCTACGGAGCGGAGAGACCGGTTGATCCGTGATTATGCTCTTCCTCGATATGACGCGGATGTTTTGACGGCTGAGAAGGAGATCGCCGACTATTTTGAGCAAGCATGTCGAGCGCTTGCCACCAAGTCCCCTGAGAACTTCAAAGCCTTGAGTAACTGGGTAATGGGGGATGTGCTCCGCATTTTAAAGGAGAAAGAGCTATCGATCACCGACTTTCCGATTTCTCCGGATAGATTGGGGCGGATGGTTACACTCATTCACGAGGGGACGATTAGCGGAAAGATCGCAAAAGAAGTGTTTGAGGAAATGCTTAGTTCACGCGAGGACCCCCGGGGAATTGTAGAAAGGAAGGCCTTACTCCAGGTTAGCAGCGAGATTGAAATTGAAAGTGTGATTAACCAGGTCCTAGTACAGAACGAGAAAGAGGTTCAGAAGTTTCTTGCCGGAAAAGAGACGGTCTTTGGATTTCTCGTGGGACAGACGATGCGCTTGACCGGGGGAAAGGCAAACCCTAAGATCGTCCACGAGATCCTGAAGCGCAAGCTGGAAGAGATGCGCCAAGACAAATGAACTTCTCCTACATCAGAAGTATTTCATAATCACCCCTTCGGAACCTTCTATATAATTTCATATGCGGCGAAAAATCATCGCGGGTAACTGGAAAATGAATAAGGATATTGGTGAAACGGCCGCGCTCATCAATGATCTCAAGTCTCGATTGCAGGTGATCCCTGGAACTGTAGATGTTATCATTTGTCCTCCCTTTACCTCCTTGACGGTTGCGAGCCAATTAATGAAAGGTTCTCCATTTAAGCTGGGCGCACAGAACATGCATTATGAAGACGAAGGCGCGTATACGGGCGAGATTTCGGGGAGAATGCTAAAGTCGGTCGGCTGCGAATACGTCATCATAGGGCATTCAGAACGACGCTCATACTTCCAGGAGACCGACGAAGTGGTGAACCGCAAGGCGAAAAGAGCACTGTTACACGGACTCAAACCGATCATCTGCGTAGGCGAAACCCTTGACGAAAGGGAACGCGGATTGACAGAGGTTGTGGTAGGAAAACAGGTGAGAGGCGCGCTCGATGGGCTTTCCAGGGATGGCGCTTCTCGAATTGTCAAAGCCTACGAG
>JBBIJH010000075.1:0-11759 GCA_037446075.1 Ignavibacteriales bacterium | reverse complement strand
CTCAGTCAACAGACCACAGACGTTCTTCCACCATGCGGTGTTCTTCGTTCCTCCCGGCCAGTACGCGTCGTAAGCGTAGGCATAGATGACGCCGGACTTCTTCTGCTCTTCGAGGCGCAAGGACATCGTTGCTCCGATTTGGTCAACAACGCGCCAGATGAATGGATGAACATTTGCCGCAACCGGGTTCGCATAAGGTGGAACAAAGATTCGCGGACCCGTGGAGCCCATTTGATGCTCATCGAGCCACACCTGTGGGAACCACTCATGGAATGCTGCCTTGTTCATCGCCTTCGATTCTTTTTGCGTCAGCATGTACCAGTCCCGGTTGTTATCGTGGCCAACGTAGTGATGATACAGCCAGGGCATCCTCCCGCCTTCATAAGGAGTGCCGAGATACTTCCTATACCACTCCACTTCCATGATCTGTCCATCCGGGTTGAGGGATGGAACGAGAAGCAGGATCACGTTTTCCAACCGTCGCTTTGTCTCGGAATCTTCCCCTGTCACGAGTGCATGCGCCCATTCCATGGCCATCTGTGTTGCTCCGATTTCGGTGGAGTGGATATTGCAAGTGACCAGGACGATGACCCTTCCCTCTCGAGTGAGGTCTTCAATCTGCATCTGGGAGAGTCCGCGAGGATCGGCGAGCTTCCGCGCGATCTCCTGGAATCTCTTCTTGCTCTTTAAGTTCCCCTCGGAGCTGATTACTGCCATGAACATTTCGTTCCCGAGGGTGGTCGGGCCAAGGGATTCAATTTGGACTCGATTTGAAGAAGCCGCAAGCATCTTGAAGTAGGATGAGATTTGTCGGTAATCAGCCAGCGTGCGATCTGCCCCAACTTCAAAGCCCAGGAATTCAGAAGGAGTGGGGATCCTGGAAAATTGTGAGAGGGCCGTAGCTGCGAAAAGTGTTAGAAGAGTCGAAAGCAGAGAAAACCTCCGAAGTGCGCTGTGGCGGGTGGGTCTCATTCTTGTTCCTCCTAATTTGATTTGACGATAGAATACCAACAGGGCGAGATTGTGACAGAGCGATCCAAGAACTGGGCTGCGCCCAGGATCCTAAGAGATGGGTGGGACGATACTGCAGGAAAACTAGCAAAGAAATCGGGAAGATGCAAATACTAGTGGAATCCTACTGATGAAAAGCGCCGCTCTCTTCTTTTACTGCATCGACGAGGGCGCGTGCGTGAGACACTGGCGTGTCTGGCAGGATGCCATGCCCGAGGTTAAAGATGTGGCCAGAGCCTTTGCCATACTTCCGGAGTATTGTCCGAACTTCCTGCCTGATTCTTTCCGGTGAGGCAAAGAGCGCGGTCGGGTCGAGATTCCCCTGAAGGGCTACCCGCGCACCGACCCGCCTCCGGGCTTCTCCGATATCAACCGTCCAATCTAGTCCAACCACATCAACGCCAATGTTCGCGATTTCCTCCAGCAGTGCAGTAGCCCCCTTTGAGAAGACGATCAGAGGGGTGCCATTCCTCTTGGCTCGCGAAGCAACTCTCCAGAGGTAATCGAGCGAGAATTCGCGGTAGTCGTCGGGGCTTAAAAGTCCGCCACACGTGTCAAAGATTTGAATGGCATCCGCTCCGGCTGCGATCTGAGACTCAATGAAGATCACCAGGGTCTCTGCAAGCTTTTCGAGGAGCTTATGGACGATAGCAGGCTCCTCAAAGATCATTCGTTTGATGCGGCGGAAATCTTTCGCTCCTCTGCCTTCCACCATATACGCGGCCAGCGTCCACGGTGAGCCGCAGAATCCAATGAGGGGCACTCGACCTTGAAGTTCTCTCTTCGTGAGTTCGATCGCATCGAGGACAAACCTTAGCTTCGATCGCGGATCAGGGACGCTGAGGGCATCAATATCGGAGGACGATCGGATCGGTTTTGTGAATCGAGGTCCGCCTTTCGTTTCATCCAGTTGAAGATTCATCCCAAAAGCTTCTGCAACGAGCAGGATATCTGAGAAAATGATCGCTGCATCTACACCTAAAATATCTACAGGCTGGAGCGTTAGCTGAGCAGCAAGCTCGGGTGTCTTGCAGAGAGTCAGGAAGCCAATTTTGCTGCGGACGGCTTGGTACTCGGGCAAATAACGCCCGGCTTGACGCATGATCCAGACAGGCGTTCGCTCGACTGGCTCGCCTTTGCAAGCTCTCAGAAAGAGGTCGTTGATCATTGACTGCCTTCCCCCTGAACGGAGGCAAAATAATCTCGAAGAGATTTCACCATCGATTCCACTGACGGGTCTTTCGAAATTACATCCACGTTCATTCCGAGTTCTTCCGCGGCTTTAGCGGTTACCTCTCCAATCACCGCTATTGCAACGGTCCTTAGGATTTCGGCGGAGATCAACTCGACAAAGTTTTTCACACTTGATGGGCTGAAAAATGTCACCGCGTCGATTTCTCCATGCAAGAGCATCTCCTTCAGAGGTGCAAGGTTTGTTCCGTCAGGTTTTCCAGTCTTATACACAATCGGGTCGTCGATTTCAGCCCCCGAGCTTCTCAGCAGACCGATCATAGCTTGACTTCCAAGGTTCCCGCGCGGGAAGAGAATCTTTTTCCGTCTCAGGTCAAGCTCCAGAAGGAGGTGTCCTAACTCCCCCGCAGTCGATTTTTCGGGGATGTCGTTGACTCTGCACCCGTGGGACTCAAGGCTCCTCTTCGTGGTATCTCCGACAGCGTACACTGGCTTCTCTCGGATCACGGCAAGGTTGTGTCCATCGACAATGAGCGTTCGTTCAAAGAATTTCCCCACGGCATTTGAACTGGTGAAGACTATGAAGTCGTACGTCGGGAGGCGGCGAATGGCCTCGTCGCATTCTGACCAAGAATCCGGAGGTTGAATTTCGACCATGGGGAAGCACACGGCAAACCCACCGGCGTCCTCAATTGCACCGACTAGTTGCAGGGATTGATGCTTCGCGCGTGTTACAAGGATTTTCTTCCCTTCTAAAGGGCTCTTGATATCGGATGGCATTTTTCGGATGGGAACCCTTTCCCTTCTCACGTAAGGTTTTCGTCCGGAGTTCTAGACCGAGGGAACCGTTTTCAACTCGGCCGATCGAATCTCAGTTAAGATTCTCTGCCCGCCAGCTTGCAAAAGTATCTCGGCGAGCTCGATGGCGAGTCGATCCGCTTGCGACGAATCCCCATGGATGGCGCTCCGAACGACATGCTTTCCATCAACACTTCCGATCAGTGCGTCGATCTTGAATACTCCATCCTCCATTCTTGCGTATGCCCCGATCGGTACCTGACATCCTCCCTCGAGATATGCCAGGAGTGTCCGTTCTGCTCTGGTTGAAACAGCGGTAGCGTCATCATCGATCCCACGAGCAATCTCCTGAACCTTCTGGTCGTGCGAACGGGACTCGATCGCCAAAGCTCCTTGTCCGACAGCAGGAAGGATCACGTCAGTTGGTATCACCTGAGTGATTCGATCCGTAAGACCCAGTCTCGTCAATCCAGCCATGGCGAGCACCAATCCATCCCAATCGGACCCGTCAAGCTTTTGAAGTCGCGTGGTGACATTGCCTCGAATATCGACAATTTCGAAGTCGGGCCGAAAATGAAGAAGCTGACACTTGCGGCGGAGACTGCTAGTGGCAAGTTTCGAGCCTTTCGGAAGGTCATCGAGACTTCTGTAGCCCTTCTTGGGGTGCGACACAAAAACATCGTGGATGTCTTCTCTCTTTGTTACAGCTGTGATACTGATTCCTGCAGCTATCTCCGTTGGAAGGTCCTTGAGGCTGTGAACCGATAGATCGATCTGTCTCCGAAGAAGGGCTTCGTCGATCTCCCTTGTGAAGATCCCTTTAGCGCCAATTTTCGAAAGTGGCGAGTCAACGACGCGATCCCCATGAGTCTTCACGAGGACGATCTCAACCTCGAGACCCCGATAGTGTTGCTCGAGCTGCGCCTTAACCCAGTTTGCTTGCCAGAGCGCCAGCTCACTCGCCCTGGAACCAAGCCGAAGTTTTTTTACACTATTCAGTTTCATCCTCTGTCGGTGCCTCTTCTCCCGTATCAGCTTGTTCGGGGCGCTCGTCCTCTATGTCGCCGAATGCAGGTTCGGCCTGAGAGGGCAACCCAAAGAGACGTCGCGTCAGTGCGACCATTCTGATACCCTCGTCGTCACGCCCTTCCAGGCCTTGCCTGAGAGTCACCAGCGGCGGGTGGAGGATTTTATTGATGATCCTCCGAGTAAGCAACTCGAGTGTTTCATGCTCCTCAGGCCGGAAACGATGGCGGTATTTGTCGATTTCTTTTTGCCGGATCGCTTCCACGGCTGCCTCTAGTTGCTCGATGGTTGGATTAACCTCAAGAGAATCTTTCCAGTGGAGAAAGCGTGAAAGCTCCTCCTCGATGATCTTCTCTACTTTTGGAATCTCTGCGTGCCTCTTCTGCAGGTTTTTATCAACGATCACCTTGAAGGTGTCAATATCGTGAAGAAACACATTCTCAATTCTGTTTGCAGTAGGGTCGATATTTCGCGGAACGCCAAGGTCGATGACCAATAATGCTCGGTTCTCCCGCTCCTTCATCAGACGAGAGAGATCACCCGAAGTTAAGATGTACTGCGGGCTGCTGACCGAGCTGATGAGTATGTCGATACTCTTGAGGTTGCTTTTGAAACTATCGAAGTCAATAACGGAAGCCTCAAACCTCTCAGCTAGCTCCAGCGCTTTACTCAGAGTTCGGTTCGCGATGTAGAGACGACCGATTCCTTTGCTGCGGAGATGCTTTAAGGTAAGCTCGCTTGTTTTCCCTGCCCCGAGCAGGAGTGCAGTCTTTCTGTGCAGGTCTGCATAGATCTTACCAGCCAGTTCGACCGCTCCATAGCTAATCGATACCGCGCCTTCACTGATGCCTGTTTCGGCACGACTTCGCTTCCCGGCGTGAAATGCGGACTGAAAGAGCCTGGCGCTTACCAGCCCAAGGGTGTCGCATTCGCGAGCCAACGAATAGGCTTCCTTCACCTGGCCGAGAATTTGAACATCCCCCGGGATCATCGAGTCGATCCCCGTCGCAACGCGAAAAAGATGCCGCGCTGATTCTCTCCCGCTAAGATTATAGAAATGCTCGGGGCGAACGACTGAATCGATGTTCTTCAGTCCCGTGAAGAACTTCCTGAAATTGTCCCGGTCCAAGCCACTCTGCCTTGGAAACCCGTAAAGCTCAGTACGATTACAAGTTGAAAGCAACACGCATTCACGGAAGAATCGATCCTTCAGTTGAGGAAGAGCATTTCGTATCTCTTCCTTCGAGAACCAGAGTCGCTCCCGGATATCAATCGATGCGGTGCGATGGCTAATGCCGATAACGAACAAGTCCGGCATAGATCAATAGAAGGTGTGGAATTCGCTGAAGATGAAGTTGATCGCCGTGAGTGAGAAAACCGCCAGGCCGAATGCGGATAATGAAAGAATCACCATCTTCCGGCCTCTCCAGCCTGCGATGCGTTTTCCGAGGAGCCCCACTCCATACAACAGCCAGATTAACATCGAGCCGATCAACTTCACGTCAAAATAGGAGGACTCGGGAAATTCACGCCTAAACCAGAGAATCCCAATCGCAATTGCAGCGGTCAGAAGTGTGAACCCAAAGACGGCCGAACGATAACTCATCCCTTCAAGGACTTCGAGGCTGGGGAGTTTCTTGTAGATCACTCCGAATTTCGTCGCCTTGATCTCGTGGTACAACATCAAATACAAGAATCCGTAGGCGGCGGAGATTGCGATGGCGGCATAGCCGAGCAGGGCGCTTGCCACGTGGACTCCGAGCCAGTTGCTCTGGAGTATCGGATTCACATTCCGCTCATCTCGAATAAACAACGAGGAAAAGAGCTGGAAGAAGAACGAGAGGTTGATGATGAAATACCCTGTACCTCGAACCCGGGTACGCGCTTCCAAATAAAGATATCCTGCAGCGATGCAGAAGGAAAGCAGCGACATCAACTCGAAGATCGATGTGACGGGTGGATGCCCAAGCCACAGCGTCCTGTTCGACAGGTACAATAGATGGAGAAGAAGCGTGGATGCGAGGAAAGGTGTCTTGATCGCCTCAGCTACTCGGGAACCCCTGAAGAATCCCCTGCCATAGAGCCAAACGGAGAAGAAGTAGAGCAAGGGGAGAAGGTACGTTCCTATTACAGAGAAAAGTTTCATGGGGTTTGGAACTGAATGCCGGGGACGAACAACATCATGCGAACGCAAAGAATTTAAGTATAAAAGCGTGCACAAGCAAGACAGGCAGCTTGTCCAACTAATGAAAAACTTCGCGAATACTGTTGCAACTGGCGCCTGTGTTCAGTATATTGGGATGGTTTTGAACGCTCTTCCTTTGTCGGTGTCACAGGGAGCCTCATTGTAGCAATTATCTTATGGAGTCCACGATGGAGAATATTCTCACGTATCTTGAGTCAAACCGGGACAGGTATCTTTCCGAACTGTTCGACTTTCTACGGATTCCCAGCATCAGCACGAACAAGGAAAATCAGGATGATGTAAAGCGCTGTGCTCAGTGGGTCGCCGACCACATGCGTGCCGTGGGCCTTCAGAACATTCAGATTTTTCCCACCCCAGGCCATCCGATCGTCTACGCCGAGTGGATGCGGGCGGACGGAGGTCCAACCGTCCTACTGTACGGCCATTACGATGTCCAACCCGTTGATCCAGTCGAGTTGTGGACGTCTCCACCCTTCGATCCGACAATCCGGAACGGTAATCTCTACGCTCGCGGTTCCGCTGACGATAAAGGCCAGGTTTTCGCTCATCTCAAGGGTGTAGAAGCCTACTTGAAGAACACGGGGGCCTTGCCATGCAACCTCAAGATGTTGATCGAGGGGGAGGAGGAAGTCGGGAGCGCTCACCTTGAGGATTTTCTCAAGGAACACAAGGAAATGCTCAAGGCCGACCTGGTTTTGATTTCAGACTCGAGTATGTTTGCAAGGGGTGTTCCATCGATTACCTACGGTCTTAGGGGACTTACCTATATGGAGGTCGAGGTGATCGGGCCGAATCGCGATTTGCACTCGGGGACATTTGGAGGCTCCATTCATAATCCGATTCAGGCATTGAGCGAAATGATCGCATCGCTCCATGACAAGAATGGTCGAGTCGCGATTCCGCACTTTTACGATGATGTTCGTCCGCTAACAAAAAAGGAAAGAGCGGCCTTCCGGAAGCTCCCGTTCAACGAAAAGAGGTACGCGAAAGAGCTGGGCGTGCCAGCCGTATACGGGGAAAGAGGGTACTCATCCTTGGAAAGAGTTTGGGCACGGCCAACTCTCGAGTGCAACGGTATTTGGGGAGGGTTTACCGGCGTGGGCGCGAAGACAGTGCTACCGGCGAAAGCCACTGCGAAGATATCGATGCGTCTGGTCCCCGATCAGAAGTCCGAGAAGATAGCTTCGCTTTTTGAAAAGCACATTAAAAGAATCGCGCCGAAGACCGTCCGAGTCAAGGTCAGAAAGCTCCATGGAGGTGAAGCCTCCCTGACGCCGATCGATAGTCCTGGCGTCGCAGCAGGAGTGGAAGCTCTATGGAAAGCGTTTGGCAAGAAGCCCCTGTATCAACGTGAAGGCGGGTCAATTCCAATCGTGGAGCAATTCAAGCGACTCCTTGGCCTCGATGCCGTCCTGCTCGGATTTGGGTTGCCGGACGAGAATGCACATGCGCCGGATGAGCATCTGAATCTGGATAATTTCTTTGGAGGGATCCGAACCTCGGTCCATTTCTTCAATGAGTTGCCGAAGTTTATGGATGGAAAAAAATAGTCTTGCATTGATGCGGGAGGATATTGTAAGATTTCCGCTAACAGAATATGTTGAAAGGGCGATGGCAAGTGCCTTTTACGACAAGCTTGCGGATGGAACCTTTTCAGTACGGATCCCTAAATGCAGAGGCGTGGTCGCGTTTGGAGGCAGACTCCGGGAGTGTCAGGATACTTTCCGTTCGACTGTCGAAGATTGGATTCTTGTTGGCTTGAAGATGGGTCATCGTCTTCCGGTGATAGATGGGATTGATCTAAACCGGAGGCCAAAGCGTATGGCGATGGCTGCGATGTAAGCGACGGGAGTTTATCAGCCGGATCCGACGCTTGGGTATTGATGGGGCTTTCTCTGGTACTCGGCATCAGTTTATGGTTGATGGGCAGCATCGCCTTGCGATTCCTTCCAACGCGGAGTATTCAGTTCCTCAATTGAAGTTCATGCTAAAGGAAGTCGAGGCAATCTTGGAGAGAGATCTCTGCCCATGAATGGAACTCTTTGTGAGTGATCGAAGACCATGACTGATTCGGCGAAGATAGCGAGTCTCCTTGATCAGATCGTAGAGAAAATCAAACTGCAGTATCAGCCGGAGAGAATTATCCTCTTTGGTTCCTACGCCTTCGGCAGTCCAAGTGAGGACAGCGATCTCGATCTGCTTGTTAATAAGGAAACGGAGGAGCGATTCATCGAGCGCTGGTCTAACGTCCGACGAATTCTCTCTGATCCCGCTAGGAAGATCGCGCTTGAAACGCTCGTCATGACTCCACAAGAGGTTTCAGAACGTCTCGCACGCGGAGACCAGTTCCTGGCAGAGATCCTCGAAAAGGGAGGAGTGCTTTATGCCAGCTAAAGGGTCGCTTTACCCGAGTGATCAGCTCCGGATCGCCGAAAGAGACTACGCTCGCGTCGAGTACCTTTTAGCTGCTCACGATCCCGAGGCCGCAGGCTTCTATCTTCAGCAGGCTCTTGAAAAGTTTCTTAAAGCATACTTGCTCTCCAAAGGGTGGCAGCTCCAGCGTATCCATGACTTTGAACCTTTGCTGAATGAAGCCCTACATCTTAATTCACCCCTCGAGCAGTACCGGACCATACTGCAGAGAGTAAGCGGCTCTACACCATTAAACGATATCCCTTTGTCCTCGAGAATTCCACAACTGAAGGCGATATACGTCTAGCCCTTGCTCAAACCAAGGTGTTGATTGATGCTATTCTATCGTCTTTAAAGGGTAGCCTATTGACGCTAACGCCTTGTCCACTGCTCGGGTACTGCTTCTCCCAATCGTGAAGATCTACACTAAGACTGGCGACAAAGGTCTGACTTCCCTCTTCGGCGGTAAGCGTGTCTCAAAGGACGACGCGCGGATCGAAACCTGCGGGACAGTTGATGAGTTGAACTCCCTCATTGGAGTCGTCCGTTCAATGAAGGTTCCAGGACGGGTTGACAAGATTCTCGAAACAGTTCAGAACGATTTATTTGTCCTCGGGGCGGATTTGGCTTCTCCTCAGCGGAGGGGGAAAAGGGGCTCTTTTGTTCCACGAATAGGCCAAGAGGACGTCCACCACCTGGAGAAGACGATTGACGAAATTGAACCCCAGCTAAGGCCTTTGAGGAAGTTTATCCTACCTGGGGGTACCTTGATCGCAGCTCACCTCCATTTGGCTCGAGCTGTGTGCCGCCGTGCTGAAAGGCTTGCTGTCCGCCTTAAACGAAGAGAGGTTGTGGGTGCCCAAGTTATTCCATACCTCAACCGCCTCTCGGATCTGCTCTTTATCCTTGCCCGCTGGGAGAACATGAAATCTGGCGTAGGCGAGGCCCCCTGGAGGTAAGCTATGTCCTAGCGCAGTCGACCTCCGGCCGCGAACTCCATTGAACCCTTGCCTTGGGGCATTAGCTCACGAGGATCCTGCTAGTTCGATTCAGGTCTTCGGCCCCTGGACTTCGAAAGGGACTAAGGGTTAGTCTGCAGGATCGTGGCAAAAAAGATTTTAAGAAATTCCTTGCATTCAGATCGTGATTTGTTTATATTTGTGCGGGGGGAAGTGTAAAAGCTTGTTCATTCAATGACGATCGACCTCCGTCGTCAGACGCCTCAAGCACGTTTCCGCGCTCATTTCAGTCCTTCGGTTTTTCCCCGGGTCACGATGGAACTAAGTCGGTTGTGTTCTTCAATCTACCCCTTTTCATGTTAATTAACCAAGTTCAGTCAACCACAAAAGGAGGGCCCGCATGAATCTCTTTATGGATAATCTCGCCCGTTTTTTGACCAGGCCGCAATATCGGAAAGCGGCTTGGTTTCTATCTGTCGCTGTGCTTGCCGGGTTGTTCACGGCTACCTCGGTTCTTGCACAAGGCGTGACTACTGCCTCGATCTTCGGCAGAGTCGTTGATAACGCCGGCAACCCGCTTCCGGGTGCAAACGTTGTTGCTACGCACGTTCCGAGCGGTACGATTTACGGTACTACTAGCCGCGCGGATGGCGAATATACCCTGCCGAACCTTCGTGTCGGTGGACCTTATACGGTCACTGTGTCGTTTGTCGGTTACGTGAAGCAGGAGTACCAAGGTATCTACTTACAAGTGTCACAGAGTTTGCGTCAGGATTTTCGGATGGTTGAGGAGGCGGTTCGGGTACCGGAAGTTCAGGTAACTGGGGAGAGGAGTGCGATCTTGAGTGCAGGACGAACCGGTGCTGCCACTTCTCTCACTAGTGAAGCTTTTCGGCTTCCCACGATCACTGCGAGGATTAGTGACTTTGCCCGCCTGACTCCAGAAGCACGTGGCGGTTCTTCTTATGTTGGTCAGGACAATCGCTTTAATAACGTTACGGTGGATGGTGCTTACTTCAACCAATCCTTTGGTTTGGCGGGATCTCTTGGTGACAGAACCGGTGTAGCTCCGATTTCACTCTCCGCTCTCGAGCAGGTACAGATCAACGTTGCTCCCTACGATGTGCGTCAGGGCAATTTCGTAGGTGCGAATGTGAACATGATAACGAAGAGCGGCACGAACGAGTTTTCCGGTTCCGCCTTCTACCAATGGCGTCATCAGGGTTTGGTTGGCACCGAAGCCAAGGATTCGAAAGTGGATCCGGGTACTTTTAAATTCAAACGGAGAGGTGTCAACGTGGGCGGTCCCATCATTACAAATAAACTGTTTTTCTTTGGCGACTATCAAGCTGATGATGACACCCGACCGGGAACAACTTACAAGGCAAACACGGGTGGTCAGCCCGTGGGGGGGAACATCACAAGAGTTTTAGCTTCTGATTTGGATCAGCTGAGCAGCTTTTTAAAGAGTAAATTCGGATACGACACAGGTCCGTACCAAGGTTACGATTTCAAGACTCCTGCCAGGAGATTCATCGTGAAATTGGATTACAACGTCGACGAGCGCAATAAGCTCACCTTGCGTTACAACCGCCTGGATTCCGAGACGGATGTGTTGGTGTCCAACTCTTCCTCATTGGGCTTCGGAACGAGGAGAACAGTCACGACAGGCCTCAACTTTGCCAATTCGAACTACGGCATCCTGGAAAACATTCGATCGATCGTTGGCGAGTGGAACTCGATCCTCGGGCCGAATATGGCGAACAATCTGATTGTCGGTTATTCTCATCACGACGAAAGCCGAAGCTACCGGGGCAGCTGGTTTCCTTTTGTAGATATTCTTTCTGGCGGCTCTGTCTATACGTCCTTTGGTTTTGAGCCATTTACGCCGAACAACGAATTGCGGTACTGGACTTACCAGTTGCAGAATAACTTCAGCATCTATGGGCCCAAGCATCATCTTACTTTCGGGATCAGCGCGGAGCGCTACCAGTCTGAGAATGTCTTCTTCCCCGGGTCTCAAAGTATCTACGTTTACAATTCTCTGGCAGATTTCTACACAGATGCGAACGACTATCTGGCAAACCCCAACAGAACAACCTCTCCAATCACCCTGCGGCGATTCCAAGTGCGCTGGATGAACATACCGGGCATGG
>JBBIJH010000074.1:0-11899 GCA_037446075.1 Ignavibacteriales bacterium | reverse complement strand
CGTGACCTAAGGGATGCGGGGTACCTCGCAGGAGAAAGATGCTTCTCACGGACCAAAACATGAAGAGGCCGGATGCCTGACCTAAATCGCGAAGACATCGTAACGCCGCGCGCAGCGGATCAGATGGGGCACCTTGGAATTGACAAGACGATTCTCGCAGAGATAGCTGTCCAAAAGAGTAAGCCCGTTTCTCGAACCAATGACACGACAAAGCCGCTGCCGACATTACCGTGACCAACCTTGTAGACCAAATTGGTGAGCTTCCAGCCGAGATCTGGGGCTTGAGGAAAGAAGAACTCAAGGACATCAAGGAGAGCGTGGAGGAGATGAGGTAGGAATGTACTTTTCCTATTTCGACGAGTCAGGCGATGACGGGTATCCCGTCTACTCATCCGAACTGTTCGTGCTTAGCAGTCTCTATTTTCACCAATCCTCTTGGAGGTCTAACTATGAAGCAATTCGATCCTTCAGACAAGAGTTAAAGAAGCGGTGGAACTTCCCGATCAAATTGGAATTCCACACTCAAGGTTTCCTTACTGACAAGAATCCATATCACGGCAAATATACAACGGGCGAGCGGAAAAAGATACTCTTTGAGTACTGTCATTTCGTTTCAGGGCTGACTTTCAAGATCATCTCCGTCGTAATCGAAAAGAAGCGAATCCGAAGACCTAAGTATGCTGTTCTAAGAAAGGCATTGACTTACAACATTCAGCGTATCGAGAACGACCTCGGTCTGCCAGAAAACAATGATCAGTTTCTCATCATTAGCGATGAGGGAAGGGTCAAGAAAATGCGACAAACGGCACGGGCAATTCAGCGCATTAATTACCTTCCATCCAAATTCCACCCTGAGCCCTACAGGAAGGAGATTCAAAGACTCATTGAAGATCCTTTACCAAAGCCCTCTTCAGAATCATACTTCATTCAGATCGCAGACATGATATCGTTCCTGGTGAATTTATATTCTCGCCAAAATATGTGTGACCCCAAGCAACCTCGGGCTAACCGTGTGGCGGATGTACTTTCGGTAGGAGACGAGGTGAGCTCACTTGACATGTTGAAGTCGCGGTTTAACCTTCGTGCCAGCAAAAACCCTTACGGGATTGTATATTACCCGAAATAAACAAGGAAGCCGCCGGGAGCGACCCAAGCGGCTTCAAAAATCTACCACCAGCTACAGCCCATTCGAGCCTTGACTGGTTCGCCAATAATATAATACGCAGAACTCCCAATTGCAAGCGAAAAATGAAGGAATTTAGGGCAATAATAGGCATCTAGAGACCAAAAAATGCTACATCGTGTGGACATCCGCTATCCCAGAACTGATATGCACCTGAACAAGCAGCGTCTCGACGCAGCCTATCAGTTTGACTACTTCGATCGAGTCCCCGTACTTCTTGGCGTCGAAGCTCGTTATCTCCTCCATGAACGCAGGGTGACGTTCGCGGAATACTTCTCTGATCCAAAGACTCAGCTCATCCACCAAATCGAGAACATCAAGTGGCGGATTGAAAACATCCCGGACGATTGGTTCTCGAAGCCGCTCATTGAAGTCTGGCCGGATTTCCAGAACGTCACGAACTCCAGCGGCTGCGGCTGTGAAGTCTTCTGGCAGGAGAATGAGACTCCGCAGACTGTACCATTCATTTCCACTATTGAGGAGATGGTGAATTACGAGCTTCCGGACTGGCGCGGCACGTTATGGGGAAAGCGGTACCAGTGGTATCTCGAAATGAGGGAACTGGCAGAAAAAATTAACGTCCGTCTGAACGGCGAGCGAATCCCTATCAAGGTGAATGTTGCCATCAACGGTGACAGCCCCTTCATGGCGGCCGTTGACATGGCTGGGTCGAACTTCTACGCTTGGCTTTACGAGGCTCCGGCGGAGTGCCGGCACTTCCTACAGAAGATCACCGACCGGTACATCGAGGTGGAGACGGAGTACCGGAAGATTTCCCAGCAGCCGATGAGAGATGGACTCGGCTACTCCGACGACTCTGCACAGGTCATCTCGCTGGAACAATACCGAAAGTTTTGCGTACCGGTTGCCAAACAACTGTACGATGCGTTTGGATGCGATCGGTATGATGGAAGAATCATGCACCTCTGTGGCAGGAATGTTCATCTCCACGATGCCTTGCTGAGCGACCTCCACATCACGATGTTTTGGGGATATGGGTCAGAGAACAAACCGGAAGAGATGGTAACGCTCGCAGGCAAGGTACTTCTCCATGGTAACGTCGATCCCGTCGTGCTCTACGAAGGAACCGCCACCGAGATCGAGCAGGAGGCCCACCGGATTCTGGAAGTCCTTGCTCCTTATGGCGGAGTGATACTTGGCGATGGTTACAACGTCGTTCCGGGTACTCCTGTTTCTAACTTAGAAGTCGTGAAGAAGGCAAGCGAAAAGTTTGGGAAACCGCACATCGCAAGACGAAGGGCTGCTGTATTGGCGGAGGTTCATTAACGCACATCCCATATCTCACATCCCCCATCTTTGACCCTATCGGCTGTGACTTCAAAAGAACGAATCCTCAAAACTCTTCGCCACGAGGAACCCGACCGCGTTCCGCTCAATATCTGGATGTACCGCGATGATGTGAAGGCGGAAGTCGTGAAGCGATATGGCTCGATCGAGGCGTTCTATGAGCGGCTGCGCATTGACATGGTCACAGCTTTCCCCAGGGACCTCCTCATCCAAGCCCCGGCAGAATCCGAGTGGACGCATCGCTATACCGTCGATGAAGCGATCGAATTACCTTTTATCGACCCGAACGAGAGCTACTTGTATGAACCCATCAACGACGATCTCAGGCAGTATGGAGAAAGCCGTGCGGTTTTCTGTCAAACCCAAGGTGTCTTTGAGGGAGCGTTTGTCCTTTGTGGCATGGAAAATCTGCTCTGCGAGATGGTCGCCAACCCGGAGAAAGTAAAAAGGTTGTTCCAGAAGATCGCGGAGTGGTCATGTGTGTACGTGGATAATACACTCGACCTTGGCATCGACGTTCCCCATATTTCGGACGATTGGGGACAGAACAACGCGCTCCTCTTCAGTCCGAAAATGTGGTGGGAACTTATTTATCCGTATGATGCTATGATTGTCCAGCATGCAAAAAAGAGACGCCAGTATGTTTCTCTCCACAGCGACGGCTATATCTACGATGTCCTCGATGGGGTGCTGAAAATGGGAGTCGACGCGGTTCACCCGATTCAGGTGTCCGCTGGAATGGATCCGGTGAAGGTGAAACGAGAATTCGGTGACCGCCTGACGCTGTACGGCACTCTCGACATTACCCACACGCTGCCGTCCGGGACACGAGAAGAAATTGAGCGCGAGGTAAAACACAGGATGGAAACCCTGAAACCGGGTGGGGGGTTTATCTTTTGCTCAACTCATACGATTCAACCGGACACGCCGCTGGAGAAGGTAGAGTACGCCTATGACGTTGCATATGAGAACAGCTGGTATCGGAAAGAAGATTAAGATGTTTTGCAATCATGGAGGTGTATTATGGCAAACGTCCAGACCGAGATAGGCTTTCGGATCAGCCCTTCGTTTGTTCAAGAAGCAAATGAAAGGGGGCTAAAGACTCTCGAGGCTGATTACAGCTACATCGGCGAACAACTTTCCCGACGCGGGGTGGACATCGATCGAATTACGAGGGCCGTCCAAAGATTCAAGGTTGCAGTTCCTTCTTGGGGGGTTGGGACCGGTGGGACAAGGTTCGCTCGGTTCCCGGGTGCGGGTGAGCCGAGGCATGTGTACGACAAAATCGTGGACTGTGCTACAATCCATCAGCTGACAGGAGCAACTCCCGGCGTCTCCTTACACATTCCTTGGGATAAGCCAGAAGATCCAAGAGAGTTCAATGAGTTTACGCAGGCGCTCGGTATGAGGATCGATGCGATGAACTCGAACACCTTTCAGGACCAGCCGGGCCAGCGACTGAGCTACAAGTTTGGGAGTTTGACGCACGTTGACCCGGCGGTTCGGCAGCAGGCCATCGAGCACAATCTCGAGTGTATTGAGATCGGAAAGGTGCTGAATTCGAAAGCGCTATCTGTCTGGATTGGCGACGGGGGAAATTTCCCTGGGCAAGTGCACTTCCGAAGAGCCTTCGATCGCTATCTGGACAGCTTGAAAAAGATCTACGCCCAATTGCCCGACGATTGGCGGATGTTCATCGAGCACAAACCGTACGAGCCCGCATTCTATTCTACCGTCCTGAATGACTGGGGATCGTCATACTACGCTGCGGCGATGACCGGGCCACGATGTTTTTGCCTTGTCGACCTCGGGCATCACCTCCCCAACACCAACATCGAGATGATCGTCTCGCGGCTTATCCAGTTCGGTAAGCTCGGGGGCTTTCACTTCAACGACAGCAAGTACGGCGATGACGATCTGGACACAGGGTCAATCAAGCCGTTCCAGCTTTTCCTCATCTTCAACGAGTTAGTGGACGCAGAGGTTGAGAAGGTGCCGGGCTTTGATCCCACCCACATGATCGACCAGAGCCACAATGTAACAGATCCGATCGAGTCTCTCGTATCCAGCACGGAGGAAATCCAGAGGGCTTACTGCTTGGCCCTCCTTGTAGATCGGCAAGCTCTCCGTGCCTATCAAGAATCAAACGACGCGCTTATGGCGTTGAGGACTCTGAAAGCTGCGTATAACACGGACGTCACCCCCATCCTTGGAATGGCCCGATTCAGAAACGGCGCCGCGATCGATCCGATTGCAGTCTTTCGGTCCAGCGGCTACCGTCGAGAGAAGGCGAAAGAACGGCCGGAAGAAAAAGGGAGTAAGAGCGGGATTGTTTGACTCCTAGAGCGAAACGGCACCTTCTTCTTGATTTCCTCGCTCGGATTGTTTATTCTCTGATACCTTTTATCGATTCTTATGCGGCGGTTACTCCCTCAAACGTTCTATAATCCCATCAGTCTTGTAGGTTCCGCGATTGCCTTCGTGAGTTTGGGGACAATTCTCTTCCTTTTCCTGGTGGAACTTGTCTCGGAGCAAACGAAGCCGTACGTCGGAATCTTGACGTACATTGTTTTGCCCGCATTCTTGCTCATCGGCCTATTCTCCATTCCCCTCGGGATGTGGGTGGAGCGAGGCCGTCGACGCCGGGCAGGGGACGAGAGCATTCCACGGTTTCCTCAGATTGATCTGAATAACCCTCGGCATCGGGCTCTCTTCACGTACTTCTCTATCACCACTATCTTCTTGCTTTTGTTTACAGCAGTCGGAAGCTATCGCGCGTACGAGTTCACGGATTCCGTCACGTTCTGTGGGGAGATTTGCCACAAAGTAATGCAGCCCGAATATACCGCCTATCAGAACTCTCCCCATGCTCGTGTCACATGTGCAGAGTGTCACGTCGGTCCAGGGGCAACGTGGTTCGTCAGATCCAAGCTCTCGGGTGCATATCAGGTGTATGCGACGACGTTTAACAAATTTCCCCGTCCAATCCCCACGCCGATCAAGAATCTGCGTCCAGCTCAGGAGACTTGTGAGCAGTGCCATTGGCCTCAGCATTTCTATGGCGAGAAGAAAAGGGTGAACACCTACTTCCTCTCCGATGAACAAAATACGAGGTGGTCCATCACCCTTCTGATGAAAACCGGAGGCGGAACTTCGGCAACGGGTCCGACGACAGGAATCCACTGGCACATGAACATCGCCAACGAGATTACTTATGTCGCCGCGGACACAACGCGACAGAAAATCGCATGGGTGCGTTCGAAGAATATGCACGGTGAAATTACAGAGTACGTCTCTACTGAGAACCCGCTTTCTCCGGAAGAACTCGCCCAAGGGGAAAAGCGGCGGATGGATTGCATGGACTGCCACAACCGCCCAACCCACATCTATTATCCCCCTGCTAGGACTGTAAATCAAGCACTCGAGCTGCATAGAATCAATGCTTCCCTTCCGTTCATCCGCAGTACGGCGGTCCAGGCGCTCATTCAACCTTACAGTTCTACCGCTGGCGCGATGGATAGCATCGGCCTTTTCATCCGGAATTTTTATGAAGAGCGCTACCCGGAAATCGCAGCTTCAAAGCAGACCGCTATTGATTCCGCGGTGGGAGAGGTACAAAGGATCTTTAAGAAGAATTTCTTCCCCGAGATGCGTGTAAGCTGGAAAGCGTACCCAAACAATATCGGGCATCTTCAGGACCCCGGCTGTTTTCGCTGTCACGACGGCAAACACGCAAGTGCTGACGGCAAACTCATCTCGAGCGATTGCAATAGCTGTCACACCATTATTGCTCAGGGAGGTTCGACGATGAAGGAGACGGTTTCCCTTTCGGGTCTGCCCTTTCAGCATCCCATCGATATCGGCGAATCATGGAAAGAGATGCTCTGCAATGAGTGTCACACTGGTGAGTAGTCAGTCACCACGGTCTCCGCCCAAATCTTGATCTGCAGAAACTGCTTGACACCTTGTCACTATTCTTTCGTAGAACTTTCCACTCTGCTCCTACGCTCATAGTCCGTCTCTCATCCTCCTGGCTGAACCTTCTTTAAGGTCATCACCCGTGCAGAAAGGCCTCGGCCTCTCCGCCCGGAGATGTGAGAAAGGATTTCTTGAAAGTGATAAAATTTCCCATCTGTTTCTCACAACTAAGAGAGTTGCCTCGCCGTTTCCTACTCTCTTAGGCGTTCGAGACTGCAAAATTGCTTCTAAATGGGCATCTCAAGTCTTGGTGACAAGACCGGGCCTCGTGGCATACAAGTTGCGTTTTCTCTCAGTGCCGTGATCCTTCCGGCATCGGTAAAAGCGCAACGTAAACCCCGGGATAATACGAAATGGTCGAAGGGATTGAACCTTCTACTAGCCTGGGATCCATCAAAAACATTTTTCAATAGGGAGAAATGGTATGGAAAGCACAACGCGATTCAACGGTCAAAGACTGAAGGACGCTGTTCGAGCCTTTGAGCGTGAATACATCATGGGCCGTCTGAAAGAAAATCAATTTGACAAGAGGAAGACGGCGGAGGAGTTGCATATCGCGCTTTCCTCGCTGTATCGAAAGTTGGCAGAGCTGCACATCGAGGAGGAGCCGAAGACGCAAAGGTCAGGAATCGCTGTAGGCCAGACGAACTGACCTCTCGCCTTCTTCAGGGGAGCGGAAAGGATGTGGAAGAAACTCATGATTCTGGTGTTTGGGGGTCTCGCTGTCTCTGGATTGCTTTTCTGGATTTGGAGGAAGTTTCTCGGGCTGGATCAGGACAGCTTTGACCTCTGTCTGGCTTCAACTGCTTCTCTGGATTCCCTTCGGCAGAAGAATTTTGGAGTTTTTCCAGTTGAGATTCCCGAGGACGAGTTTGAAGGCTGGGTTGTTTAGACGCAAGGTCAGACCGGGGAAGACTTCCAAGGAGCTCCACACAGGATCGGAGTAGAGCTTATCGGAAGCAAGACCAAATTCCCCCCGCCGCGTCTGGACTATCGGCATCTGTTTGAGGTCACGACCGATCTAGTCTTTGTTCTGGACGCGACGGGGGTGATTATTGATTGTAACGAACTCGCTGCAAGGACTCTCGGCGTGGTTCGTGACTCCATCCTGGGGGAATCCCTATCCTGTTTTCTCTCTTCGACTGGGAAGGAGCTCCTTGAGGATGCCCTTCGGGATAGCGCGCAGAAACAGGCGCTAAAGGAGTTTGAAAGTACCCTTACCCGCCGAGGCGGAGGAGAACTTCCGGGCCGCTTGAGAATCAACCCCATCTTGCAGTCGAAGAACAGAGAACGGGTTTTCCTCCTCATCGTCAAGGATCTCACCGAAGAGCGCAGGACCCAACTTCAGTTAATTCGGTTTGCGAACGCTATTCATTTCACTGTCAGCCCCATCGAGATTACAGACGTCTCAGGAAGGATCATCTACGTCAATCCCGCCTTTGAACGCATCAGTGGTTACCGAAAGGAAGAGCTGCTTGGGAGAAATCCTAGTATCCTCAGCAGCGGACTACACGACAAATCCTTCTGGAAAAAAGCTTGGGAGACGATCCTGGCTGGAAAGGTCTGGACGGGCGAGGTCGTAAACCAACGCAAGAACGGCAAACTTTTCTACACGGAACTCCTGATCTCTCCGATCATCGGCCCGGAGGGTGAGGTCATCGGGTTTCTTGGATCTCATCGTGATATCACAGAGCGCAAACACCTCGAAGAACAGCTTGTTCGCACACAGAAGATGGAGAGCATCGGCACACTTGCCTCGGGGATTGCCCATGAAGTCGGAAACCCACTCACTTCGATTTCTTCCATTGTTCAAGTTATCCAGAGAACGACAACGGATCAGGGTGCGCGGGAAAAGCTTGAGCTTGTGAAGAACCAAATCACGAGAATCTCCAAGATCATCCGGAACCTGGTGGATTTCTCGCGGCCGTCGAACTACGAGCGTCAGGAGACAAGCGTGAACAAAGTCCTTCAGGACGCCGTGAACATGGTCGCATATGGAAAGAAGGCAAAACGGATCAAATTCACTCTCCAGCTGGAAGAGACGATTCCACCGCTCTACGTGGTTCCCGACCAGCTCGTGCAAGTCTTCCTCAATATTCTTTTGAATGCTGTTGACGCCATGGAGGGGCGGGAAGGAGAAATCGTTGTGCGCACGACGGTGTCGGACTCGAAAGTGTACATCATTTTCAAGGATCAAGGGATAGGAATTCCAGAAGAGAATCTGAGTAAGATCTTTGAACCTTTCTTCACGACGAAAGGCGTAGGCGAGGGAACGGGTCTGGGGTTGTGGGTGAGCTATGGGATCATCAAGCACTTTAACGGCGACATCAAGGTTGCGAGCGCCGTGAATAAGGGGACTACCTTCACCGTAATCCTTCCAATTCAGTCCAACGGCGGCACAGAGTAATAAGTTTTCCTTCTTGTTCCTTTTCCTCTTCTGCTGTTTTCCGTTCCTAGTAGGAAAGACGGGGCTTTCCCCTGATGCATCCCGGAAGTAACAGCCCATGCTTGGCCATGAACCGTCTTCTCTCTGTAGACGCGCGGTCGAAAAGCCCGACCTACCGCCCCCGGAGAAGGCCTAGGGGTAGAAGGGCATTTCACGGTCACGCGGTGAAGTCAATGTTGGGCTTTTTACTAAAGAGTCGAATATTGCCACTTTTCGCCAGGGTCTTGAGCAGCGTTTCTCAATTCTTGTCATCATATTCGCTCGGTTGCGAATCTTTCCCCACCTGCTGTCGCTGAAATAAGAACTCCGTTGACCGGTAGTTAGGAATTTTGAGGAAAATACACCATTCCCATACTCTTGCCTTTGGCATAGAACTTGAAAAAACCGCGCATGAGAAAACGTAGGTTTGGATGACACTAGGGATGAGTAGAGAGAGAACGAAAACGACGATTCTTGTTTACACTGGGGACAATGACCTTGCCAAGAGCCTAACCCTGCTCTTACAAGATCAGTACGTGGTTCAGAGTACAAGCCGCCTTGTCAGAGCGCTGGAGGCAGTTGAGTCCCACGACGTTGACCTCCTCATTGCCGATCTTGGGATTTCTCTGGACCGAGGGCTCGAGTTTTTGACCAAAGTTCGGCAGAAGAATTTAAAGATTCCGATCATTGCTTTTGGGCCCTGTCAGTTACGAAGCTCGCGAGTAGAGGGAGAAATCCTTGCCAAGGTTGACCGTCTTTTCCACATGCCTGCGAGTGTTGAGGAGATCACGCAAGCGATTTCGAGCCTCTTGGGCGTCAGGCGAAGGAGCACGAAACTGGTGCACACCCACGGATGAAAAAAACCATCACGAACACCAATGGAGGTGATTCCAATGAAGCACAAATGGCTAATATGTTTCTTCCCGCTCACGCTAGCGATTCTACTTGGTGCTCAAGCGTGGGCGCAGACCGCAAGGATCGTCGTGGAGGCGATGTCGCCGGAGCGACTGCTTGAGAAAAAATTGACGACGAATATCTCCAGCGGGCTGAGGAACGTACCGAGGGGGACGTACGTCTATCTATCGGCGCAGGCGGCACCCGGCGGTACGGTTCAATCTGTAACTTGGTCACTCGCGGTAAGGCCCGTGGGTTCGACTGCGGTGATCGATAGCGTGAACAAACCGTTCACAACGATTCGGCTGGACAGTGTTGGACAGTACGTCGTAAGAGCAAGCATTACCACAAACGCCGGGACGAAGGACACAAGCGTGACGCTCACGGCTGCAAACTTTGTCGGAGTTGGTTCGGTTGGTGGTGCAACGCCCAGTCTTTACAAAGGTCAGTGCGCTGCATGCCACAAGGGACAACTTGCGATACTCGACGACATGGTAACCCCATGGTCACAGACGGCACACGCGACGATGTTTCAACGCGGGGTCGACGGGAAGGTGGCTCCTTATTACTCCGCTGCATGTATCCGATGCCACACAACAGGATATGATGCAAATGCGAAGAATGGGAACTTCGCCGACCTCATGAAGTCTGCCGGCTGGACGTTCCCATCTCCGCTGAAGGCAGGGAATTTCGATAGCTTGGCCGTAAAATATCCTGACCTTGCTCAGGTCGCGACAATAGGCTGTGAAAGCTGCCACGGTCCGGGGAGTCTCCACTACGGTGATGGCGATAAAATCGGCCGGTCAATGCAGGTTGGAGTTTGTGCGCAGTGCCACGACGAGCCTTGGCGGCATTCTGTGGTAAAGCAGTGGGAGAACTCGAAGCACTCTGAGCCACTCTATGAGTCTGCATTTGCCCAAGCTCCTACGAACGCTAATTACAAGACGAACAACCTGAGCAATTGTGTCCGCTGCCACGATGGAAGGGGCTTCATCAATTTCACACAAGGGAAAGGAACTGCCACAGAAACGCTGACTGCGGCTGAACCCTTCTCCTGCACAATGTGTCACGAGCCTCACTCAACGGCGAATCCCCACCAGTTGAGAAAGGTGACAGCTGACACACTCGGAAATGGTCAGCCGATTACTCTTGGCGGTGTTGGGCAGCTCTGCATGAATTGTCATAAGTCCCGCCACAACGGTGAAGTTGCTGCCAGGACATACAGCTCGCGTTTTGGCCCCCACTACAGCATCCAAACAGATATGCTTCTAGGAACGAATGCGGCCGAGTTCGGGACGCCAACCTCCAGTTCCGCCCACAAGTACGCACTCGAAAACGCATGCGTTGACTGCCACATGTATGCTACGCCAGATACTGGGAAACCCGGACGGGACAAGATTGGCGGTCACAGCTTCGCGGTGGATGCTGACGGAGTGGAGAATGTGGCTGCTTGCCGGTCCTGCCACGGTCCTATAAATTCGTTCGACGACATCAAAGCGGCCTACGACTTTGACCGAGACGGCGTCGTTGAGGGGGTGCAGTCGGAGGTGAAAGGGCTGCTTGCACGGGTTGCCAATGCACTTCCTCCGCCGTTCAAGGATTCTTTGATTGTGAAGCCAACTTTCAGCCAGTCACAGCTAAGAGCTGCGTACAACTATCTTTTTGTATCTCGAGATGGAAGTTACGGTGTGCACAACGCAAAGTACGCGATCGGGCTCCTCCAGAAGTCGATGGATATCCTCACGGGTGTAGAAACCGTGAGTTATGATCTTCCAGAGACATACACCCTCACCCAGAACTTCCCGAACCCATTCAACCCGACGACGGAGATTCAGTTCTCTGTGCCGAGGGAAAGCAAGCTCCAGCTCATTATCTTCGATATCCTGGGCCGCAAGGTGAAGACTCTTGTCGATAATGTGCTTCCGGCCGGGAACTACAAAGCAAGCTGGGATGCTCTGGACGATAACGGGCAGCGCGTTGCGAGCGGGGTCTATCTCTACAGAATCGTGGCCCAAAGCGCATCGGGTCGGGGCGGGGAGCAGTTCGTGATGACCAAGAAGATGATCTTGCTGAAGTAAGCCTACCTCTGTCCCTAGGAAAAGCCATCCTCT
>JBBIJH010000073.1:0-12183 GCA_037446075.1 Ignavibacteriales bacterium | reverse complement strand
GAATTGAACAATCACTGGAAACGCCTTGTCCCTGCCCTAGTTTTCCTTCTGTCACAACCCTCGTCAGGGAATTCGAATGCATCTCCCTTTGAGATCGTGGCTCATCGCGCTCGCATTCATCTTTTTCCACGAGAAGGTTTCCTCCGGTCCTCGGACACGCTTAGCCTTCGCTCAGTTTCAGGAGACCGCGGAACTCTGCACCTGGGGCTCTCATCTCAGTACGCGGTGGAGAAGGTAATTACTGGGGGCACGGAAATCCAGTTCAAGCGAACTCGCGAAGGCATTAGCGTCGATGCCTCGAAGTTCAAGAGGGAGACGGAAATCACTGTGGAATTTTCTGGCAAGACGGCCTTAAACCCGGAGCTTTCGCGCATGACCCCTGAGCGTGCAATCCTTCATGATTCGGAGTTCCTCGTTCGAGGGGGAAAGGTCCTTGAGTCACTTGCGCTAACGATCGTGGTCCCGCAGGATTGGCAAGCGATTGGAAGGGGGATCCTTCAGACGACAAGAAAAGTGGGCGATTCCACAGAATTCGTCTGGGTTGCAAAGTACCCGATTCCCCGCGTGGGATGGATATGCGCTGGACCGTATCGCGTGGCCTCCTCGTTCTCTGACTCGATTCAGTTCTCCCTCTACCTTTTTCAAGAAGACTCTTCCGATGCTCAGCGATTGTTAACACTCGCAAAGAATGTGACAGAGTTTTACAGCAAACAATTTGCCTCTTATCGGTTCGGAAGCTTCACCATCGTCGAGGTCGACGACTGGCTGGGTGGCCCGGCAGTACTGGCGGCTGCCATTCCCTCTACGATCCTTGTGAAGCAAGTGACGTTAAACACAGAGGACGATTTCAATAAACTTGACTGGATTCTTCCTCACGAAATCGCCCATCAGTGGTGGTCTCAGACAGTCTACATCAAGGAAGAAGATGTTGCGTTTCTCTCGGAAGGCCTCTGTGAATACGCAACCAGACTCTACGAGGAAGCCGTTGGGAGAGCCAATCCTCGGGCTGATCTTAAGTCTCATCCTCTTCTCCACTCGCTCATTGTGCGCGCAAGACAGGGCAAAGAGGTGCCTCTCAATCGTCGCGCCGATCTCCGAGCTCTCCGCACCCATTACTTGAAAGCCGCTTACGCTCATCATATGCTTCGACAGGTTGTGGGGGATAGCGCGCTTGAGACAATCTACCGAAAGTTCACGACTCGGTATTCCCTGAAAGATGCCGGCATGAAAGAGTTTCAGTCCATTGCAGAAGAGGTCTCCCACAAATCTCTCGGATGGTTCTTTGATCAATGGATCACGGGAACTGGCCTTCCACGCTTCAGGTTGTATAATGTTAGGGCTGAGCGAGCTGAGGGGAAATGGCTCGTACACGGCAGAGTTCGAAGTGTCGGGTATGATTCCTACACCGCCCCACTTGTCATAGCTGTCTATGCGCAAGGTGGTGTTGAAAAGGCAACAGTGTGGATCGGTCATGACTCCACGAACACTGTGAGGAATGACCTGCCGTTTGAAATCCGAATCCAATCGAAGCCGGAGCGTGTGCTTCTGGACCCAGAGGGGGATGTGCTAAAGCTGCAAAGGATGCCTGAGCGTCTCAGTGACCTTCGTGAACCCGCCAGCGGCCTGATGATCGTGGGAACAAAAAGGCTTGCCGACCGGCTTCTCCAGTTTGCGCGACGAGACTCTGCAGAACTGGAGCGGTCCGGCTGGTCGATCCGGATCAAACCGGATACCGTCACAACACTTGCAGACTATCGAAGCGAAAGAGTATTTCTATACGGAACTCCATCAATGAATTCCGTCGTTGCACAGCTGGGAAGGAGATTCCCTGTAAATTGCGACGATCAGAAATGTTTGTGGAATGGGAAAGTATACGCTGATAGCTCGCTAGCACTAACCCAAATCATTGAGAATCCATTTCAGGAAGGAAGTTTGCTCTGCTGGCTTGTCCCACTGGGAGACAATGCCCAACCGATCCTTCGCCCATTGAGTGCTTCTGCGGTAGTGGCGCGCCGAGGAGAAATCTTGGAATCGTGGACGTGGGATGCAAAGGATAAAGAACTCGAAGTTGAACTTGAAACTACCACGGAGGAATAATGGAAAAGAAGAAAGCAAAGCCCAAAACGATCCTCCTCGTCGATGATGAACCCTTGTGGCTCGACGCGATGAGGGTGGTATTGAAGGACGAAGGCTATCGGGCCATTACGGTTACGAGCGGGGAAGAAGCGCTTGCAAAACTGCAGAAGAGTAAACCCGACCTTATTCTGGCAGATGTCCGGATGCCCATTATGAACGGCTTCGATCTGTTCCAGAAGATTCGGGAAAATCGAAGATTCGACAACATCCCCGTTGTCTTCATGTCCTCCATTGATGATTATTACGCAAAGCGGACGGCAAAAGAGCTTGGCGCCGATGGCTATCTGACGAAACCAGGGTTCACGGAGGACTTGAGGCGGTCCCTGGAGAATCTTTTCAACGATCTCCCGCACAAGAAACTTCCGTGACGGATAATGCCTGATCGAGAATTTGAGTTTCTCGTCAGCGGAGAGTGGCGAACTTCTCGTGAAAAGATCGAGATTCGCTCGCCTTACAATAGTGAAGTTGTAGGCTGTACCTACCTGGCAGGTGCCAAAGATATTGAGGACGCAATCCACGCTGCAGCCCGTGCCTTCGAAGCGACCCGACGACTACCCACGTACAAACGGGCTGAACTCCTCAAGAAGACTGCCGACGCAATCCAAAGCCAGTCCAAGGAACTTGCCCGCCTGATCGCACTCGAGGCTGGTAAACCGATCAGAGCCGCCCGAACGGAAGTACACCGGGCAGTCCTTACTTTCACTGACGCACTGGAGGAAAGCAAGCGCATCCGGGGGGAGTGGCTGCCACTCGATCTGGACCCAACCTCAGAAGGGCGCTTTGCCTTCGTGCGCCGGTTTCCAATGGGTCCGGTCTCGGCAATCACACCCTTTAATTTCCCCCTCAATCTTGTAGCCCATAAAGTAGCTCCGGCATTCGCCTGTGGTTGCACCATGGTGTTGAAACCTGCTCCCCAAGCACCTCTTTCTGCGCTGACCCTTGCACGAATCCTGCAGGAAGCTGGCGCACCGTCGGGAATGCTCAACGTGATGCTCTGTTCTATCGAGGTTGCTAAACCTTTGATTACCGATCCGCGTTTCAAGCTCCTCACGTTCACTGGCAGTGCGAGTGTCGGATGGGTGCTGAAGCAACAAGCTGGGAAGAAAAAAGTAGTCTTGGAGCTCGGCGGAAATGCAGGAGTAGCAATTCACTCCGACGCAGACCTCGATTATGCAGCGCAGCGCTGTGTGTTCGGCGGGTTCTCCTATGCTGGACAAAGCTGCATCTCGGTCCAGCGTATTTATGTACATCGATCTATCTTCGAGTTATTCGCGGAGAAATTTCTTAAGCGGGTAGAAGAACTGAAGGTTGGTGACCCACTGGATGAAGCCACGGACGTAGGTCCAATGATCTCTCGCGAGGCAGCCGAGCGCGCTGAAACTTGGATCAAAGAAGCCGTTACTGGTGGTGCGAAGATCCTCATCGGTGGTGAGCGTGACGGGTCTCTGATGCAACCCACCGTGCTAACGCGAACCGATCCAAAGATGAAAGTGCGTTGTGAGGAAGTCTTTGCTCCCGTCGTGACACTTGAGTCATACGACGACCTTGAGAAAACGATGACCGAAATCAATGCTTCGCCGTACGGCTTACAGGCAGGGATTTTCACGCGCGACATCAAGGCAATTTTTCATGCCTTTGAGAATCTCGATGTGGGGGGTGTCATCGTCAATGATGTCCCTACCTACCGCGCCGATCCCATGCCATACGGGGGGATGAAAGATTCCGGGATAGGCCGAGAAGGCGTACGCTACGCTATCGAAGAGATGACAGAGAGGAAGGTGATGGTGGTGAATATGGGGGAAGAGAAACTACCACCGCGGAATGTTCGACGGCCTCTGCGAAGTCAAGTTCCTCCCCCTTCATCCGAATGAATGAACGAAAGCACTTCCAACGGGCATTTTGGGATCGATCGCAAGAAGAATTTGCCGTACTGTTTACTGAATATACGTGAGTCAAGGACTGTTACCATCCCGATATCGGCTTTCGTGCGGATCAACCTTCCTACCCCCTGCCGAAATTTGAGGATGGCCTCGGGCAGTGTGTACTGGAGAAACGAATTGCCTCCTTCCCGCTCTATCAGTTCGATGCGCGATTCGACAAGGGGATGATCGGGAACGGCAAACGGCAACCGAGTGATGATGACGTGTTCCAGCGCTTCGCCCGGCACATCGACTCCCATCCAGAAGCTATCCAGCCCGAAGAGCACAGAATGAATGTCTCGCTTGAATTCCTCTAACAGGGAATGCCTAGATCGCTTCCCGTCTTGGATCAACAGCTTGATTCCCTCCGCTTCGAGTCGGCTTGCCAACTGTTCAGTAGACTTGCGCAACAAAGACATACTCGTGAAGAGCACCAACGCTTTTCCACCCGAACGAAGAATACATTGATAGATTCGGTCGGGCAACTCCTCTTCGAATCGCATATCATCAGGAGGAGAAATATCCCTTGCAAGAACGACCTTCATCTGGCGCTGAAAATCGAATGGCGAGTCAAGAATAAGTGTGGCCGCGCCCAATGCACCCAACCGTCGCTGAAAATACTCGACGGAGCCGTTGACCGAGAGGGTGGCGCTCGTCATGATGACTGATGTGCCCGACTTGAACAACCTCGGCGCAAGCCAGTCGGCAATGTTCGTCGGCGTTGCATTTAATATCACATTCGGAGAGCGCCCCGTCGAAAGTTCTACCCAGTAGGTGAGGGATGAATCTCGTTGATTCAGAAATTCCTTTAGAAGGATCTCCGCCTCCCAGAGCAATCGCTTTGCGGCGGCAAGCTCTTCTTGATGAATCTTTGGCTTTGCTCTTTCCTCCAACTCCGTCACTGCCTCTTGGAGAGCGTGCAAACGGTGGGTCAAGGTATCGTTCACGAAGTGCGGTTCACGAACTCGGAATGCAGTCGACTTCGACATCTGTGTTTGCACAGCAATCTTTACTTCGTCGAAAAAGGTACCGGCCGACCGCTCAACTTCCTCACAGAGCCTCTGATACTTCTTGAAGCGCGCTCGTGCGAGTAAGCCCTTCCTTGTCTTGGGATTATACAACCGATGAATGGCAAACAAGACCTGCGCTCGTGAAATACTTTTCCCGATCCCCTGTCCTGCCACCAATTCGAGCGTTTGGGCTTCATCAAAGACAACGAAGTCGTCTTTGAACAGGAAATGCTCCTCGGCGCCTTGGATCGAGAAGAGAGTGAAGAACAGAGCATGGTTCATGATGACGATGTGCGCTCTCCGTGCGCGGTCTCGTGCTCTTTGGAAGAAGCAGGTCAGGCCACAGATGGAGCGGCTGCACGCTCCTTTTTCTGAGCAGACCTGCCGCCAAACGTCCGTCTGCAAACGGAAAGGAAGATTCTCAATATCGCCATCTTTTGTCTCCTGTGACCATTCTGCAATCTTATTCAACTCCTCCATTTCTCCGCTCTCGAACAGCTGAGCGGAGGCAGCAAGGGCATTCCTGAGTCGCGTCGTGCAGAGATAGTTGCCGCGGCCCTTGAACGTCACAGCTTCGAAGTCGAAGTCCAGGAGCGAGCGGACGATGGGGAGGTCTTTTCGGAGAAGCTGTTCCTGAAGAGTCTTTGTATGCGTCGAAATAATCGCTTTCCGCTTGTTCTTAACAGCGTGGACGATTGCGGGGACAAGATAGGCCAGGCTTTTCCCGACGCCCGTCGGCGCTTCCACGAGCAGGTGTGAATTGCTCTCAAGTGCCTCGGCAATCGCCTGGGCCATGCGGTGCTGTTGAGGGCGATATTCGAAACCGCTGAGGGAAGGAAGGTCTCCGTCAGGGGAGAAAACACGCTCGACATAAGCGCTAAGTTCACCCATATGACATCATACAAGAAGAGGGTGATAAGAGCAAGACCCTTGCAATCGATCAGCTGGGCATCCTCGATGGCGCTTTCATCGTCGCAGGGTTGTCGCTTGGGGCAATGAGCCAATCCTTGTGCTAAAGTTTGCCCCGAACACCTTACGATGATAGCAGTTGCCTAAGTTCCTTCCCCGTAGAAAAAATCAGCCCCTTTTCCCGCGTGACCATAAATGATCCCGCTATGGCCAAGAGAGTGTAGTAAACAGGACTTAAAAAGCATCGTTGACGATGCTTTGTTCGATGGAGCTTTGTCGTTTACCTGCCCCCAGCTACGCTTTGGCAAGCGGTTGGCGCCGATTTCAGAAGATTAGCACCGTCAGTAACTTCCCCATCCCACTGCTGCCCCTGTGTAAGTTAAGTCTTTTCCTAATCCCTATGATTCCGCTCCTCCTGATATTGCATCGCCGCTTTCACAAACTCACGGAAGAGAGGATGTGCGTTCGTCGCACGTGAACGGAGTTCCGGGTGGAATTGGCCGCCGACGAACCACGGATGGTCGGCAAGCTCGATAATCTCCACTAAATTGTTTTGCGGACAAATCCCGCTAAAGATCATCCCATGATCCCCTAACGGCTTCTTGAATTTGTTGTTCACCTCGTACCGATGTCGATGACGCTCGAAGATCAATTCCTTCCTGTATGCTTGATACGCCTTCGTTCCTTTCTGAATCTCGCACGGATACGCACCGAGACGCATCGTTCCTCCTTTGTCCTTCACACTTTTTTGTTCAAGCATGAGATCGATGACGTTGTAACGCGTCTTCCCGTTGAACTCTGTGCTGTTCGCTCCTTTCATTCCGCAGACGTGGCGAGCGAATTCGATCACTGCGCATTGAAGCCCTAAGCAAATTCCGAAGAATGGTATTTTGTTCTCCCTCACATACTGAATCGCGCGCACTTTCCCTTCAATACCTCTCTCTCCAAACCCACCCGGGACCAAAAGCCCTGCTACATCTTCCAAATAAGGTTCGGGCCCACGATCCTCGATGTCTTCCGCACGAATCCACTTTAGGTCAACTGCCACGTTGTTCTCGGCACCTGCGTGGACAAACGACTCAATGATACTCTTGTAGGCATCGCGTAAATCCGTATACTTCCCACAGACTCCGATGGGTACTCTTCCTGCCGGGTTCTTTATTCGGTTCACAAACTTCACCCAATTCCGAAGATCGAGCTGTCCGCATTGAATATTCAGCTTTTCAATCACGATCTCGTCGAGCTTCTCTTTCGCGAGGATCAGCGGCACCTCGTAGATCGATTCCACATCCCGCCCCTCAATGACATCTTCCGGTGCGACGTTACAGAACAGGGCGATCTTTTCTCGAAGCTCCCGTGTAAGCTTTTTCTCGACACGACACAGGAGGATGTCGGGTTGAACACCGATCTCCAGAAGCGTCTTCACACTGTGCTGCGTGGGCTTCGTCTTCAACTCACCCGCAGAGCGGATGAGAGGGACGAGCGTCACGTGGATATTCAGTGCATTTCTCCGCCCCACCTTCAGCATGAACTGACGCATCGCTTCGAGGAAGGGCAAGCTCTCAATGTCGCCGACAGTCCCGCCGATCTCTGTGATTACGACGTCGAACCGGCTGCCCTCCCCAAGCTTCGAGATTCGCCGCTTGATCTCGTCCGTGATATGCGGAATCACTTGCACGGTCGCCCAAGATAATCTCCACGCCGCTCTTTCGAGATCACTTCGTAGTAGACCTGGCCTGTAGTGGTGTTGTTGTCCTTCGTCATGTTCATGTCGAGGAAGCGCTCGTAGTGGCCAAGGTCGAGGTCAGTTTCCGCGCCATCGTCCGTCACGTAGACTTCCCCATGCTGGAACGGATTCATGGTCCCGGGATCAACGTTGATGTAGGGATCGAATTTCTGAATTGTTACACGGAGACCTCGTGATTTCAAGAGAAGCCCAAGAGAAGCGGAGGCGATTCCCTTTCCAAGGGAGGAAACAACGCCTCCCGTGATGAAGATATATTTAACTTTGTTGCGTGCCACGGTTACTCCTCTGTCTGCTTGGCGGTTTGACAACACTCAGTGCCCCTTGGGGGGAAACGATCCCTCCTGAAAGAACCAACTTCAGACCCTCTTCCACACTTATCTCAAGGGGTTTTGCATCCGACTCTGGAACGAAGATAAGCACGCCAGAGGTGGGGTTGGGTGGATTGGGAATATAGATGCTGAACATTTTGCGCGCCGTCTTCCCGGTTCCATTCACTACCACCTCGTTTGTCAGGAATCCAATCGTGAAGATCCCCTTCCTTGGATACTCTACCAGCAAGACCTGTCGAAACGTCTTGCCTTTCTTCCCCAGCGAGAATGCCTGGAGCAAGTCTTTCGTCGCACTGTAAATGGAGCGAACGAGGGGAATCGAGGTAAAGATTTTCTCCAGTAACCGTAAGAAAAGCGTTCCAATGATCAGCCGAGAGATCACCCCGAGAACAAGGACGATGATCAGGAAAGTTACAACCCCTAGACCCGGAATCCGCGTCCCGAACTGACGCTCAAGCACCGGCTGGATGGGAGCTACGATTCCATCGATCAGGTTGAAGAGAACCGTCACGAACCAGATCGTTACTGCAACGGGAATGAAAATCACCAGGCCACGAAAAAAGGCCGCGCGAGTCCTAGCCCAGATTGATCGGTGCACTGTCTCTTCCATATCGTTCCTCTCCCTACTATGGTTTCATGAACTCCCTAATGCGCTCCAGGTCTTCCGGAGTGTCGACCGAGAGTGAGTCAAATTCTGTAACCACACACTTAATCCGATGGCCATGTTCAAGAATCCGAAGTTGCTCCAGCTGCTCGGCCTGCTCAAGGGGGGAATCGCCCCATCGTGTGAAGGCCAGCAGAAAATCTTTCCGATAGACGTATAACCCGATGTGCTTATAATAGTCGTGATTATTGATTCGGGTCAGCCCAGTGCTTTCCTGCTCACCATGCCGGAAATACGGGATCGCGACCCTAGAGAAATAGAGTGCGAATCCTTCTTTATCCAGCGCCACTTTCACAACGCTTGGGTCTTCCAGCTCGTGAATTGAGGTGATTTTTTTCACGGGCGTGCTTACCTCAACCCGATCATCTCTCAAGAGGGCTTGAATCGTTTCATCAATCATTTCTGGCTCGATGAGCGGTTCGTCCCCCTGAATGTTTGCCACGATCTCGGCCTGCAGGTCTCTTGCCACGAAGGCCACGCGGTCGCTGCCACTCCGAAGATCGGGGGGTGTCATTACCGATGTCCCTCCAAACTGATGCACAGCCTCTGCGATCCGGGCATCGTCGGTGGCGACGATCACTGCGTTCAGAAGCTTTGCCCTTAGTGCTCGCTCATACACGTGCTGCACAATCGGCTTTCCGTACAGGTCGAGGAGAGGTTTGCCGGGCAGCCGACTTGAGCCGTAGCGCGCGGGGATGATCCCAACAACGGTCCTTGCCATCTCCTTATTGCTCAATTACTTTTGGCACTTTGAAGAACTTGTCCGTTTTCGCGGGTGCGTTCTTCAGAACCTCCGAGACGGGCAGAGAAGGTTTCACCTTGTCTTCACGAAAAACATTTGTCAACGGAATCACATGCGACAACGGCTCGACGTTCGAGGTGTCAAGCTCGTTCAGTTTCTCCATGTACTCGAGGATTCGGTTCAGCTGACTCACCAGGGTTTTCTTCTCTTCTTCAGAGAATTCAAGCCGAGCAAGTTTTGCCACCTGCTCAACATCTTTAATGGTAACTGCCATTTCGATGTCCTCTGCTGAGGCTATTATTTTGAATTCGGTTCGAGATACTCCGACGCGATTACCGATCTCACCTGCTCCATCAACTGCAACTCCCCTTCTCTGCCTTGCCATCCGTTTGTGGGAATCGGAGGATGGAAGATGAGTTCAATCTCTCCTGCATTAATACGAAATCTGTGCTTAGGGGAAATGGAATAGCTCCCATTCACCGTCACAGGAACGATCGGAACACGTGAACGAACAGCAAGGGCAAAGGCTCCGCGCTTGAAAGATTGCAACTTTCCATCCCTTGTTCTCGTTCCCTCCGGGAACAGAAGCACCGACGCTCCCTCCCGAATCTGACTTGCAGCTTTCTCCAGATTCACCATTGCCTCGCGACTATCGGCACGATCGACCGAGATGTAGTTGCCCAGCTTTAGTGCCCAGCCGAAGAGAGGCACACGCCCAAGCTCTTTCTTGAACACAATCCGAATCCGCTGAGGCACGCTGGCAAGGAATGCAGGGATATCAAAATAACTTGCGTGATTCGCCGCATAGATATACGTGCGCTCTGGCCGCAGATGCTCTGTACCCTTCACTCGGACCCGAACCGAAGCCACCTTCAGGACAAGGTGCCCCCAAGTCCGGGCACACCAGTGGAATGATCGACCATGCCGATTGAACGGAAGCAGAAGAATTGCCAGAGCCGCCATCCCTAGCGTAACAGCGCTAAGAACAAGAGTCTTAATGAGCGACAGAACCATCCTTCACCAGGTTTCTTTCTGCGGATTGAATTCTCTTCTCGATCGATGGATGACTGTAGAAGAGAAACTCTACCACAGGATTGGGGGCTGTATCCGCCAGATTCATTTCCGCCAGTTTCTTCAGCGCATCGATGAATGCTCTCGGGTTCGTGCTTTGCTCCACTGCATAACGGTCGGCCTCAAACTCGTACCTGCGCGAGACTCCATTATTGACGGGGGAGAAGACCAGTCCGAAAATTCCAAGCCAGAGTCCAAGTAATGGAAGAGCTGCGGGATCGTCCAATCGCTGAAATCCAAAAAGGGAAGCTGATGCAGCGTATAGCCGAGAGGTAATGAATAAACCCAGGAACGTTGAGACAGTACCGAGAAGAATCCCCTTCCAGATGTGGCCACCTCGATAGTGTCCCAGCTCGTGCGCAAGAACAGCCTCGATCTCCTCGTCGGTAAACTTCTCGAGGAGAGTATCGCCGAGGATAACACGCTTTGATTTCCCGATTCCTGTAAGTCCCGCATTTGCCTTCTTCGTGTTCTTGCTCATGTTGAATGAGAAAACACCTTCGATGCGAAAGCCTGCCTCGTTGCACATGCGCGCAACGCGCTCTTTCAGTTCAGCTTTGTCCAGAGGTTTGAATTTATAAAAAAGAGGAAAGATAATCTTCGGTGCGATGCGCGCAAGAACTGTCGTCGCGAGGAATAGCATGATCCCGACAGGTAGCCACCAGGCGCTTCCATAGGTCCTAAGGCAATAGTAGAAGAAAAGCAGGACTGGTAAAATGAGAGGGATTCCGACAAGCACCGCCTTTGCCTGTTCTCCCAGCCATCGCAGGAGAGTCTGATTGGAAAGGCCGTAGCGATGCTCGAGGTAAAAGCTTGAGTAAAATTTCAAAGGGAAACTAATCAGGATTTCCAAGACTCCCAATGTCGCAGCGAAAACGAGAAATACAGCATAATCGTTCGATGTGAGAGAGGATGCAAATGAACTAACGGAGCGGGAAAAACCAGTGACTACGACAACGAGAGCAAACGCGAAGAAGAGAGCAGTGTTAAGAAGACCGAGGGTGAGTTTTCTGCGGCTGTAGGTTTTTGCGCGGGCTTGCCCGCCATCTTTGTGGCGGGACTGGTTTTTAGAGGTGGCTCGACCGTTTTGTTCCGCCAGCCCCGATGAAATCGGAGCCAGGCTCCACACCCTGACCCCAACGGCCATACAGCCTCAGCATCTCTGCGATGAATTCCCCAGTGGTTTATTAAACATACTAAATTCGTGTTCGAAAAGCAAACTCGCGCAACTAAAGAGAGAGCCGACCCTCAATGTGAGCCAGCTCGAATCGATGATCGACAGGGAAACAATGTGCTACTTCGCGATAACTAATTTCTTAACCTGCGCCATCTCGCCTGCCTGCAACTTGTAGAAGTACACGCCGCTCGGCAGCCCAGTTGCGTTCAACGTGAGAGACTTGAATCCTGCCTCCTGGAAGCCATCCACCAACGTTGCCACTTCCTGGCCTAGCAGATTATAGACTCTTGACGTACCATAAGTAGCAGTTGGCAGCTCATAGCGGATCACTGTCGTCGGGTTAAACAGATTCATCCTTCCATTTTTCTCTTGTGTTGTCCCGGCGAAGTTTCGGATCAATAGATCGTTGATGCTTATCGCAGCGCTGGGCTCACCGTCTGCCGCGAATGCATTTGCCAGCAGCCTGACCGTGCTCATTT
>JBBIJH010000072.1:0-12189 GCA_037446075.1 Ignavibacteriales bacterium | reverse complement strand
CGAGAACCTAGCCGGATATGCAGGTGCTGTTAACGCAGGAGGTTCTGCTTGAGGGCTTTGGCAACAGCTTCGGACTTGGAGTGGACGTGAAGTTTTTCGTAGATGCTGCGGATGTGGAAGCGGACGGTGTGCACACTGATGTTGAGATGATCGGCGATTGTCTTGTAGCTGTTTCCTTCGATGAGTTCTTCGAGAATCTCCTCCTCGCGCTTGGAGAGATCGTAGTCGGTGGGTTTGGGTGGGGCGAACTTGCGGAAGGCGTTCAGGACCTTCACCGCGATGTCGGAGGACATGGGGGCGCCACCCTCGTACACCTCCACGATTGCATCGAGAATCTTCTGCGGCGGTACTTTCTTGAGAATGTAGCCCGACGCCCCCGCGCAAATCGAATCGAAAATCTTATCATCATCGCGGTAGACGGTCAACATCACAACGGGAAGCGCGGGAAACCGTTCCTTCAGTCGGCGCACGCCTTCGATGCCCGACATGCCCGGCAGCCCGATGTCGCACAACAATACGTCGGGCGGTTCGGTAAAGCCTGCCAAGGCATCTTCGCACGTCCGAAACGCATCGAGGCAGCGAAAGCCATCGGTGTGGTTGAGAATGTACGACAACCCCGAACGGACTTCCTTTTCGTCTTCGATGAGGGCGACTGTAAGTGGGCGCTTTGAGGGCATGTGTTCTTGTGCGAATGGTGGAATATAGCAGAGAAACCTCGGGAGCGCAACCGCATAATCAGACGGTTTTCAACATCACCTCCACTCGTGTTCCGCATTCAGGCCCAGAGGTGGTCGTCAATTCGACCCCGAGTTGCCTGGCGCGCTCTCGCATACTGGTCAGTCCGTGGCCCTCGCCCGGCGCTGCGAGGGAAAGTCCACGTCCATTATCATCCACAGCAATCACGATTCCCTTCTCGGCCTGCTGCACGCTGAAGACAACCCGCTCGGCGCCAGAATGACGAACGGCGTTTGTTATTGCTTCCTTGAACAACAACAGCAAATCGCGTCGGCGTTCGAGGCTGATCGAGAGCTTGTCGAGATCGTGCGCAATGGCGGTCTCGAATGCAATGCCCCGTGCATCACACATCTCCTCGCCGAAATGGACCAGGCGCCTGATGACATCTTGCAGTGTATCTCGTCGAGGGTCTACCGACCAGACAATATCTCCCAGCGCGTCAATCAGTTCGCGCGATGTCTCGCCGATTCTCACCAGATAATCTCCAAGCTCGCGAGTTTGGCCGTGTACTACACGCTGCGCCACTTCCGTCATCATCGAGATGCGGGTAAGGCTTGCTCCGATATCGTCGTGCAAATCCATGGCGATTTTGCTGCGTGTGCGTTCGAGTTCGAGCACCTTTGCCAGGCGGTAACGGTAGGCAGCATACAACGCGAAAGCGAACAGTGCAGCGGCGCCGGTGATAAACCACCATCGTGCCCAGAGGGGAGGGAGAATGGTGAACGCGATCGTCGCCGGCTTTTCGCTCCACACGCCATCGGCACTGCGGGCGATAACCCGGAAGGTGTACACTCCGCTCCCGAGGTGCGTGTAGCGTACTTCACGCTGCGTCACCGGCGGCGACCAGTCGTAGTCGTAGCCCTCGAGTTTGTAGCGGTAGCGTACGTTTGCCTCGTCGGTGAAGCTCAAGCCCTCGTAACGGAACGCTATGACGGCGGGGCCTGGGCCAAGCTCGATGTCTTCGGCTTCGGCGTAGTGGAGTGTATCCACTTGCATGTCGGCGATGTACACCGGCGGGGGACGCGCGCTCTTGAAGAACTTCATCGGTTGCAGCTTGCTGATGCCGGGGAAATTACTCACCCACACGAACCGGTCTCGATCGACAAGCAATCCGTGCAAGCCAATCTCCCCAAACCCCTCATCGTGCGTGAACGTGCGGAAACTCTTTCCATCGAACACACTCAACCCTGACGATGTTCCGATCCAAATGCTACCGAGGGAATCCTGGGCAAGAGCCAGCACGCGGTTGCCCGCCAGACCGTCGTCGCGTGTGTACCGTGTCAGCATCTTTCCATCAATCAGCACAACTCCGAGTCCATCAGTGCCGCACCATAAGCGGCCATCGCCATCACGCAATAGTACATAGACGATCGTTTCATCAGGAGCGAAGGAATCCATCCGCGTGATGCTATCTCCCGCCAGTTCTATAAGACGAAGTCCTTTGTTCGTCGCCATCCAATATTGCTCACTTGCCGAACCGGTCCGAACAATATCGAATATCACCAACGAGTCGAGAGCGGGATGGGAAAGGTCCGCAAGCGAGTCCCCGTCCGCCACTCGTTTCAATCCCTGATTTGAGCCGAGCAACACGCCACCCGATGATGTCTTGACGATAGAAAAAATACTCAGTGCGATGTCGGAAGGATTGACCCGGAGCGGTATACTTCTTTGCCCCTGCTGAAGAATAGGTACATGAGATTTCATGCCGTACCATGTTCGTCCCGACGTCTCGGGGAAGATGGAAAGCACGGTAAATGTCGTGGTGGGCCGCATGTGCGATCCGGGAATGAGGCGAGAGCCGCGCAGTGCAAACACGCCTGCGTTACGCGAACCGAACAGCAGTGTGCCATCGGGTTGTTGCGCAATCGGGCCGAAGCCTTGTGAGGCGAGCAGGTGTTCGTTGGGGAAGTGAAGCACAAAGTCGGCGGCCAGTAATTTGCGCAAGCCTGGGTCGCTTGCAAGCCAGAGATTACCTTCGGCATCGAGACACATATCGTAAACAACCGCGTCACCGAAGGAGCCCTCTTTCTGGAAACGGACGGCAGTACCCATGCGCTTCAAGCGATAGAGACCATCGGCAGTACCGACCCAGAAGTTGCCGACCATGTCCTCGGCGAAACACCAGACTCCGCGCCTCGGCAGACCGTGCGTTGTATCGAAGCGCTGCACGGCGCCGCTGACAATGCGCGCCGCGCCGAAGATGCCGCCGACCCAAAGCTCGTTGCCGCGCGCTTGGTAGATTGCGTACGGTCGAATCGAAGGGAGCAGGTTGGTTGCGATGCGGGTGAAGTTTCCGTTCTCGTTTACATACAACTCACCGCCGGCCGTTCCCACCCAAAGACGTTTCTCTCGATCAACGAACAATGCCACAGCATTGAGGTTCGGCATCGCTTCCATCTGCCACGAACTCCACGTCGTGTCCTCCGCCCGCATGCGGATCAACCCAGTACCCGAGCCCACCCAGATGTTGCCCTCACTATCTTCCACAAGCGTTCCTGCCGTTCCACCTAACAGACCTGTCACTGTCGTGAACTCGGTGATCGCGCCGTCGAAGTACCGCAGAAGTCCTCCTCGCGCAAAACCAGTGTATGCGAACCACATGCCGCCGCGATGGTCTTCGCAAATGGAACGGCCGAAGATACCGGGAATATCCTTTGCCCCACCGAACGTCTCAAACTCCTCTCCATCGTACCGCGTCAATCCTGCTTGCGTTCCAAACCACAAGTATCCTTCCCGATCCTGAATGATTGGGGCAACACGGCTGTCTGGAAGGCCATCCTGAGTGCCGTAGTCTTTTGTGAGAAGACGTTGGGCATACAGCGGAGGTAATGCACAATCAAGGCAAGCAATGAGGACACCAATTAGTATACCCACCCACGCCACAACAGGACGGGATTCTCTGCGTCTCTCACGTTGTCGATGTGAGGGATGATCTTGAGGATGGGCGCAAGTGGTGAACGTGACCAAGTGACGCACGGCTTTCATTTCTGATCAAACAAAGGGACGACGAGACCCCAGGTGGGTCTGTCGAGTGGCGGGAGAGCTTGTTGACGATGACGCACATGGGTCGCCGATGATCTGCTCCACTACCCGGCTGCCCTTGAAAAGAAGCAGCCTCGGAAGGCTTCCTACCCCGTAGCACACTTAGTGTCGAGGCGCTAACGAGCAAGAACCTGAGCGAGAATTTGGGATAGATCGGCATCGCCCTTCCCATGGGAGTCTGAAGCTTTCGGCGGGAAGACATGGGACATAATACAGAGAATTCGGGGGATTGTCAAGCGGGAAGAGGACTCATTTCGCGAAGTGCAGCAGCCTTGTGCTTTCGGGTCGAGGTGTCGGGTTACGTAGCGCCCGGGATGGATTGATGACCGCAGTCAAGCACGGGTACATGAAATCGTTGACGAGTAGTTGACAACTTCGATTTTTGAGGTTATCTTGTAGTTGTCAACTACGAACGCAAACATATTGCCTATGAGTGACAGAAAAAGCATCCCCGACCTTATTTACAGAGTTCTCAAGAGAAAAGGCTACGTTCGGGTCTCAGATGTAGTGAAGGCAACCGGCTTTTCACGTGCCTACATCAACCGGTTTTTCCACCAGTTGAGAGAGGAAGGGAAGCTCGAACTTGTCGGGAAGGCAAACCAGGCTCACTATGTTCCGGCGGCGAAAAGTGCTGCGCAGAAAGCAAAGCAAAAGATCCATCGGGTCCATCGTATCCTTCGGAATAAAGGCTTGTCTGAGGACAGGGTCCTCACCGAGATCAAAGAAAAGTCTGGCATCTTTATGGGGTTGCCTGAGAACATTTCGCATATCCTCGACTACAGCTTCGCCGAGATGCTGAACAACGCCATAGAACATTCTGGCTCTAGTAAGATCTGGGTGTGGATGGAGCGCTCCAATGGCGACATCTATTTTCGAGTGCTCGATCGAGGCATTGGGATTTTCAAACATATCATGGCAAAGCGAGGACTTACGAACGAACTCGAAGCTGTCCAGGATCTGCTCAAAGGCAAGCAGACGACTGATCCCGAACGTCACACGGGTGAAGGAATCTTTTTTACTTCCAAGGTGGCTGACCGCTTGGTGATCTGGGGTTCCAAAAAGAAACTGATATATGATACCGTGATTGGGGATGTATTCATCGAGGACATCAAGCCCTTCAAAGGAACGGACGTCGAGTTCTGGATTTCACAACGCTCGAAGAAACAATTGAGGGATGTGTTCGACGAGTACGCTGGGGAAGCATTCGAGTTTGGGAAAACGGTTGTCTCGGTGGAACTCTTCAAGACGGGTGGGAGCTACGTATCACGCTCCCAGGCGAGGAGAATCCTGACCGGCCTCGAGAAATTCAAGGAAGTCGTACTTGATTTCAGAAACGTGGATACCATCGGCCAGGGCTTTGCTGATGAAGTGTTCCGGGTCTGGCAGACACGTCATCCGGGCATTCGAATTTCCATTCGCAATGCCAATGAGAATGTCCAGTTTATGATCAAGCACGTGCTAGGATCCTGAAATAGACTACATTTGCGTTTTCCTCACACCTCGCTGACCCTTCATCCTGCATCCAGCTTTCGACCCGAGAGATTAAGACCGAACCGTATACCACTAGTTGACAACTGCCAGATCGAGAGAATTTCAAAAGTTGTCAACAAACGGGTCAACGGTTCCAGCCTATTCCGTGCGCGATCTGCGAGGCTCCAGCCTCGGTCCAGGCACCACGCGACGATAAATCGTCGCTCTCCGCGACCTTCCTCGGGGTGCGAAGCTTTAGCTTCGGACGAAGCCATCCTTACACACAGCGAAAGCGATCTTTCGCCCTCCGCCCTACCCGACGGACAGCGAGGCGTCGGCCGCGAACGTAGCTAACCGAGCAAGCTCAGTGCGAAAATGAATTTGAGCACTCCAACCCGGTCATCAAACCAAGAAAATTCTCCTCATCATCTCGCTGCTCTGAAGCTCTATACAGAGTACCGAAGAAGACAACCTGCCTCATGCGGAGGGCGTAGAGGCGGTGGGCGATAGTTGGGTGAGAGTTGACTGCAATTGCCTTAGAAACTTCGGGCAGGTGCGCTTGTTCTCTGACTATCCCACCACCTCCGCATACAGCAAGCAGTGATCCGAGATGGTCTTGAGGTATTTCTCTCGCTCATTTTTGTCTGTGAGCTTATTCCAGCCGTCCATCTGCACCTGAAACTTCTTGCTGTCCTTTGTCACTGTCTTAAACTTCAATGCGGTACTCGCGACGATGTGATCAAGGTTGGAGGCTCCCTTTGTTCCCATCCATGTCGCTGCCTCTTGCTTCTCGAGAACAGCCATTTTCACGTTCTTTGCCTCGGCTTCTAAGTTAAAGACCTCCTCTTTCCCCTCCACCTTCGTATCGCTCTTTACCGCACGAGGATATTGAAGCCCCATCGTGTTCAGGTCGCCGAGGATCACAAGCCGAGCGTTGCCGTATCGCTTGTCCAGCGCTCTCTTCAAGTTGAACGCGTGTCGGAACATCTCCGCGCGGTTTCCAAAGCCGACGGCGTCCGTGCCGCTGTCGGTGTGAAGGAAGAGCGCGCCGTAGAGCTGGCCGTCTTTCTCAAACGAGAGCAGCGCCCCTGGTCGCAACTTCGGATTTCCAGTGTCGAATTCCTTCTTCTGCTGAAACGTGATCGCATTGAAAGTCCTCCGACAGGCGACCAGAATCTCCTGACTCTGCTGGCCCTCCGTGATGAACAGGCTGTACTGCGGGAAATGCTCAACCATCATCTTAAACACCTGTTTGCCCTCGATCTCGAAAAGACCGAAAACGTCAGGATCCCATTTCTTGATGTACTTCACGACCGCATCGACTCGAGTCGGAGAGTCCTTGAGATGCTCGATGTTCCATGAAAGGATGGAGAAGATTTTTTTCATATATGGCTCCCTCTTAGACGGAGTGCGAAACTTTAGTTTCGCGCGAAGCAAGGCGCGACGATAAATCGTCGCACTCAGCCACGTACGACGGAGGGCAAGGCTTTAGCTTCGGGCCAAGCCAACGTGGCTCACTGCAACCACAAATTCCTGTCGAGACTCCGGTATTGAATTGCTTCGCTGACGTGCTCAGGCCTTATCCTCTCACTTCCGGCAAGATCAGCTATCGTCCTGGATACCTTCAGGATGCGGTCATAAGCCCTCGCGGATAACCCTAACTTCGTTATTGCCATTTTCAAGAGCTCTTCTCCATGCTCATCGATCTGGCAAAACTCTTTGATCTCCTTTGATTGCATGTCCGCGTTGCAGTAGAGTCCCTTTCTCCCCTTGAACCTTGCACCTTGAAGCTCCCTCGCTTTCATCACTCTCTCCCGTATTTGTGCCGAAGTCTCTCCCGAACTCTTACTCGCCAGTTCTTTGTACTTGACGGCAGGGACCTCGATGTGAAGATCGATACGGTCGAGAAGCGGACCCGAGATTTTCGCCATGTACTTCTGAATCTGTGGTGACGTGCACGTGCACTCTTTGGAAGGATCAGAGAAGTAGCCGCAGGGACACGGATTCATCGCGCAGACGAGCATGAAGCTGGAAGGAAAATCGACGGACATCTTCGAACGACTGATCGTAACGTGTCCATCCTCGAGCGGCTGCCGCATCACCTCGAGGACATTCCGGGCGAACTCCGGAAGTTCATCGAGGAACAGGACGCCGTGATGCGCAAGAGAAATCTCACCGGGCCTCGGGATTGTTCCGCCACCTACAAGCGCACTGTCCGAGATCGTGTGGTGCGGTGACCGGAATGGGCGAGTTGCCACGAGCGCGGTGTTCGGCGGAAGATGTCCAGCAATTGAATGAATCTTCGTCGTCTCCAGCGCTTCATCGAAGTTGAGGGGAGGAAGAATCGTGGGCAGCCGCTTCGCGAGCATCGTTTTTCCGGAACCCGGTGGACCAATCATGATGATATTGTGTCCGCCAGCGGCTGCGACCTCGAGCGCACGCTTCACGTTCTCTTGCCCTTTCACGTCAGCGAAATCGATCGTATACCTCTGTTCCTGTGCGAAGATCTCATGTAAATCAACGCGAAAGGGGTTCAGCATCTCGTACTCCCCGTTCAGGAAATCTACCGTCTCGGTGAGGCAACCCATCGGGTACACATCGACGCCCTTGACCATTGCGGCTTCCTTCGCGTTCTCTTTCGGAACGACAACGCCACGCAGTCCGTTCTTTTTCACTTCCAGTGCAATCGGAAGCGCCCCATGCACGGGTCGAAGAGTCCCATCCAGCGCAAGCTCCCCCAGCAGGACGAAATCCTTCAGCACGTCGGTCTCGACTTGTCCGGTCGCTGCAACGATCCCCACCGCGATCGGAAGATCATACGCCGATCCCTCTTTCTTGATGTCCGCGGGTGCGAGGTTCACCGTGATTTTCTTGTGCGGGGGAAAAACGAGACCCGAGTTTTTGATCGCAGCCGATACGCGGTCACGGCTCTCCTTCACGGCGTTATCAGGCAAGCCCACGACCGAAAATGAGGGCTGCACTGCATTCTCGATGTGCGTTTCAACCTGAACAACGTACGCATTGATGCCATAGGTGGCGCTGCTGAGGACTTGGGAAAGCATGAGGACGTCTCCCGGGGGCTTGATGGGTGCGAGCAGGAATCTGATGCAAGATAGAAACTCCGAAGGAGAAGTGCAAGAGAAAAATTACGCACACGACCAGCATGCGGAGTGCGAAACTTCACTTTCGTGCCAGACCTTCAAAGCAGAGATCGTTCTGTGAGGGAGAAGTCCCACACCCTCGCTTCTCACCCCACAACCAACGCTGTCCTTCCGACAGCGCCATCGGCCCTTAGGCGCTCGGGAGAGTGGCTACCGCGGCGGAAATCCCTGCGCACTCGGTTGGGTGCACGATGGTAGACTGGCCGCGTCGGTGGACCATCAGTCACCGCCCCCCGCCCTTCACCCTCCAGACCTCCATGAAATATCCCAGGCGGCTGCTCTCCCCGGGGATGTCTTGCTCCCCCTGCTAGAACAGGTGCGACGGACGTTGCTCGGGGAGGACTTCCGGTGCAGGTGCGTCGCACATTCAGCGCAACGCAAGTGCCAAGCACCTTCAACGACACACTTTCCGCTGAAGGTGCTTCGCACATCCAATGTCCGACTGATGCCACAGAAATAACAACGCTAAAGGTCGGACATTGAGCTTCTCGGCCGCTTCCTTAGCTCATCGATGTTTGCGGAGAAAATCGAGGCGGGGCTTCAGTCGATCTACTGACATCATCAGGCGGTCTTTCCCGTAGATCGCCTCCTCCTGACTCGAGAAGGTTAGCTCGTATTCATCACTCATCACGATCGCTTCTTCCGGGCACACTTCCTCGCAGAAGCCGCAGAAGATGCAGCGAAGCATGTTAATCTCAAACAAGACAGGATACCGCTCCTTCTCATGCTCGGTCGCCGAGGCCTGGACTTCAATCGCAAGGGCGGGGCACACCCGTGCACATAGTCCACATGCGACGCACCGCTCGATCCCATTCTCTTCCACCAGGACGGGACGACCCCGGAAAGACTCAGGCGGCTTCCATCGTTCTTCAGGATACTGGCGGGTGAACTTCGGCTGGAGAATCTGCCGGAAAGTTATCGTCATCCCTTTCAGGATTGCAGGCAGGAACGTCCGGTGCCAGAGGGAGAGGTTTTTCTTTCTTATGATAGGATCACTGTTGCTGCTCATCGCTCGAGAGTTCAATTAGGCGCTAGGCAAGAGTTCAACTCTGTGACAACAAAAGTGAATCAGAAAATCTCGATGCTTCTTGCTCATTACCTACGACTTGCAACGGACTCAACAATTACCATTCCACTACTTCCGACTCACGCCCCAGATCTCCCATCGCATGAGTCACTAAGTCAGAACGCTTACTTCAGTAAGAGGATTCCCACCCCTGTCCCCAACACGTTTAGCAGTGAGAGCGGTAGCATTACCTTCCAGCCGAGCCTCATCAACTGATCATATCGGAAGCGAGGAATCGTCCATCGCACCCAAATGAAGAGGAAAAGAAGCAAACACACCTTGGCGAGGAGTGTGAAAAACTCAACGAGACTCAGAACGACAGGGGATAGCCCAAAGGTCTCGAGGTACGGAAATTGCCATCCCCCCAGATACAGTGTTGTCGTCACGGCACTGGCCGCGATCATGTTCGAGTACTCCGCAAGAAAGAAGAGGCCGAACTTGATCCCACTGTACTCCGTGTGATAGCCCCCCACCAACTCGGGCTCCGCCTCCGGTAGATCGAAGGGTAATCGGTTCGTTTCCGCAAAGGATGCGATGAGAAAGGTAATGAAGCCGACGGGCTGCAGGAACACGTTCCACCGAAAACCAGTCTGCTGCTGTACGATTTTATCTAGCTCCAAAGTCCCCGCCACCATCAGGACGCCAACCAGGGAAAGCCCGAGAGATAGCTCGTAACTGATCATCTGAGCCGAAGAACGCAGTCCGCCCAGCAGTGAATACTTATTGTTGGAACTCCAGCCGCTTAGCGTAATCCCATAAACCCCAAGCGATGTGAGCGCGATGATATAGAGAATCCCAACATTGACATCAGCGACCATCAGCTTGATCGGTCGATCACCAATCGTGATGGTATCACCAAATGGAATGACGGCGAATACTGACAGAGCAACGGTGATTGACAGTACAGGTGCGAGGTCGTGAATGGTCTTATTTGCAGCTTTCGGAACGATATCCTCCTTCATGAGCAGTTTCACGACGTCCGCGACTCCCTGGAGCAATCCGAACGGCCCGACTCGGTTTGGGCCCAGCCGATTCTGGATAAACGCGCCTATCCTTCTCTCGGCGTACACCAGGTTGATCACGACGAACAGTAAACCAAAAACGATGATGATGATCTTGATGAGAGCAGTTAGAATTTCAACCGGGACCATGTTACACTGTAACCGACTCTTTTTGGACGAGGAAAACGCCGAGTCTACCAATCTTTTGGTAGCTCAGCCCTTTGAAGCTCGGTATCGTTGTTGCAATCTCCTTAAAGACATCTTCCACACTGTTGTACCGAAATTTCGCACCCATGGCATTGGCCACGCTCATGATAATTCGCCAGGTTGGCCGAGCGTCTCGCTTGCTGGGCCTTCCCCAGCGGTCGTTCGGGGCGGCGAACTTATCCAACCGACTCATCGCGAATCCGTCCAACGCGCGATCCTGCTCCAGTGTTGCCACCGCGGGACGAATTCTCTGGACGCGCCCTTGGAAGTTCGTGAATGTTCCATGCTTCTCTGCATACGTTGAACAAGAGAGAACAACGTCAGCGAGCTGAGTAACTTTGCTTTCGTTCGACGCATGAACGACGAGAAACTCCAGTTTCCTGAGAACCTCCTTGACGCCCGCCTCCATGCGGATGCCATCATCGATCACATAAAGCGCTCTGATCCGGCCCTGGTCGATGGCTCTTAGAATTCCATCATAATCCAATCCACCGCTCCCCGGTTCGATCCCAACTTCCCTAGCGCCAAAACTATTTGGCGTCCTATCGGCGCGGATGAGAAAGTTGTCCTGTTTCCCCTCTTCTACTCGCCGGACAAAATCGAGATGGGTCGTCCCGAGGATGTTTCGAGCGAACTTCCCAAAGAGATAGTTGTCCTCGTTCGTAGCGTAGGCCGAGCCAAGCGCAGCGATCTCCCCTTTCCTGAAGCTGTGCAGCTCCGAGGCTACTTTTGCAATCGCTTCCTCCCAGTCCACTTCGACGAGGACTCCGTTTTTCCTCATCATCGGCGCCTTGATTCGATCTTCGGCGTTCACGAAATCGAAGGTCTCCAACCTGCCGTAATCGCACATCCAATAGTCGTTTACTTCCGGATTCAGTCTTGGGGTTAGGCGGAGAATCTGATTGTTCCGCACCCACATGTGCATGTTACAGCCACGCGCGCACCCAACGCAGACGGTCTCCGTGGAAGACATTTCCCAGACGCGCGCCTTGAATCGGAAATTGCGACTCGTCAGTGCCCCCACAGGGCACAATTCGATTACATTCATCGAGTATGGATTGTCAAGTTCTTCGCCAGGGAACGTCTCGATGACGGTATGGTCACCCCTCTGGACGAAATGAAGCTGTGGCTTCTCAACAATCTCATCGCAGAACCGGATGCAACGAGAACAGAGGATGCAACGCTCCGCATCGAACATCACATTCGGCCCGATCGCCACTCGTTTCGGCTTGTGGACCTTATCCTCCTCAAATCGCGAAACCCCAGCGCTGTACCTGTACGTGTAATCCTGAAGTTTGCACTCCCCAGCTTCGTCGCAAATCGGGCAATCCAGTGGATGGTTGATCAGGAGGAACTCCATCACTGCCTGCCGAGCCTTGATCGCCCTCGGAGAATCTGTCTTCACCACCATTCCATCTGCGACGGTCGTCGAGCAGGCGATCATGAGCTTCGGCATCTTCTCGACCTCGAACAGGCACATGCGGAAGTTGCCCGATTTCGAGAGCCG
>JBBIJH010000071.1:0-12197 GCA_037446075.1 Ignavibacteriales bacterium | reverse complement strand
AAGTGGTAAAATCAGTTCATTCATGCGATTGCGCGCGGGGAGGAACCGTTGTATATTGCGCATTGTCATGGTTCGTATCGCCACGAGTTTATCGAGAGAGTCGCCTGTCCTTCTTCATAGAAGTCACCCGTTCTTTATGCGCGAACCATTTCATCACATTCCGGAGTGGCTTTTGACAACCATTGTGAGAATCACTCTCCTCGCTGTTTTCCTTTTCATCGTCGATGGAGGCCTGAAAGCTCAGCCTACCTGTTGTAAGGCCCTCGCGTCTGTGGAAGATGCCGCACGAAAGGCGATGATCGATCCCCCAGAGCCAGGAAACTTGGGGACATGGAGATCGAACCTCACGGCACAGCTGGATAAGATTCGTAGAGGAGAATGCTCAGCTAAGAGCGGTCAGACAAAGCTCGACGCTTTGGTCACATTCGTTAACAGTCTCACCTATGTCGATGGGAGCAATCCACAGTACGTTCGTGTCACACGCAGACGGATGAAGTTTGCGAGGATCTTGATCGAACTCGATTCAATCAAAACCCTCTACGCATGTGTCGATCCTTCCTTGGGGGGTGCGTCCAAGGTGAAGACGGTTTGTGGGCCCGGCACCGAGCCGAAAACTCCGATCGAGGATGAGCCTGTGGACTTCACTCGGAAGAAGATCGATGACGCAATCAAGGACCTCCAAGCTGAAGCGAAAAAGATAGAAGGCACCGGAGGACCGGTCGCGGGCCAGATTGACAAGATCAATGGCAGGATGAGCAAGCTGAAGCAAGCAAAGGGGTATTGGGATCAGATTAAGGCCGCAAGCTGTCTTCCCCCAAAAGTTCTCCAGAGCATGAGACAAGTTGCCAACGATCTCCGCACCGCAGGTCATTCAGCCAATTGTCTCGGAATGTGTAATGCTCTCGCCGAGTGGTACGAAAAGTTGCTCGGGCGGGATAAATCGTTCGAACGAAAGATCTTCACCGACACGTGTCTTGCCAATTGCCCGTAAGACACCAGCATTTCTAATATGTCGATTCCCGGAGGGACACTATGAAACTGTGCATTGATAAGATTATCAAAGGTTTCCAACTTATTTGCTTCATATTCATGCTTGCCTCATCGAATATTGTCTTCGGACAGTCGAAGCGGTCATCGGCGGAGAGCGAGAGCCCATGGAAAGGAGTCTGGAAATCAGTAAGCTATGGCGCGGACCTTGAATTCAAGGATGTCGTCTTTGTCAGTCCGGACGTCGGGTGGGTTGCCGGAGCGGCCGGAACCCTCCTGAAAACCACCGATGGCGGTGATACATGGACGGCGCAATTAGGGGGAGATCCAGAATCGAAAGAGAAACCGATTGAGAGATTGTTCTTTGTCGACGAGACACACGGATGGGCTGAGGTTGATGGTGGCAAGCTGCTGAGGACAACCGATGGCGAGACATGGGAAGAGTATGGAAGAATTGGCGAAGAGTACGGCATGTTCTATGATTTCCTGTTTACATCTGAGCAGGTTGGGGTTCAGATTGTCAAGGAGGGTGACTACATTGCACGGACACAAGATGGTGGGCGGAGTTGGCAGCGAGTCACGCAAGGTTGTCAAGCCAAAGTTGAACAGGATGGTCTCGTTGCGAATCTCGGGTGCCGACTGAAGAGCCTCTTCTTCATCAACCCCGAGGTCGGATACGCGGCAGGAGCGACTTATACCGTTGGCATGGGTGGAGGTGGAGCAATAGCCATCGTCCTGAAAACCACCGACGGAGGGGAAACGTGGGAACAAACATCGACAATCCCAAATCTTCACGGGGACGAGGGGTATTTCAATCAACACATTTTCTTCATTGATGAGAATACAGGATTCCTTGTCCTGACACGCTCGGACAAGCTGATGTTGACAACTGATGGGGGCCAGACGTGGAGGGGACTCGTCGGGCCTGTGAAAGAGAAAGTCAGGTTTGCCGATCCGCAGGTCGGCTGGTCGTTCGACGATTATTACGGCACCCTTGCGTACACGGTTGATGGCGGCAAACGATGGACCTCTCGACAAGTCAAGTTCCCAGCTGAGCCCAAGGCGTTCAGTTTTCCTCGACGAGACCGGGCGTACGTTGTTGGGAAGCATGGGATGATCTTCCGCTACAGAGTTGTCGAGAAGAGTTACACATCATCAAAGAGACTCATCGCGGCGCCGTTGATGCCTCCATTTGAGATTCCTGTTGAGGATGAAGTCGAATCGCTTGAGAAAGAGGTCTCACGGCTTTCTGAGAGCCTCAGTGGAAAGACTCCAGCAGGCGGCGGAGCGGTTTCTCCAGGCGCGAAACGATTAGAGAGTCTTCCCGAAGGTGGTTCGTATGTCGACGCCTGCTGCAAGGAGGAAGTCGAAAAGATCGAGGCAAATCTCATTTCATTAGCCACTGAGGTTCCCGAAATGCTCACCCGGTATCGTAACCTGAACCTCGTTATGCTTGGTCTGAAGTTGATCACCGAAGGTCCCGCGCGGATTCAGACTCTCCAATCCGCATTGAGCGGGCTGCGGGGCGCGAAGGACGCACAGTCAGCCCTCTCTTCGCTCACAGAGCTGACCAGTGCATTAGGGGACTTCAAAGCTACAATGAGACAATTCTCGCTGAGTCAACCGGGAGAAAATTGAACGAGGCTCGAGTGAGACGGCAAATGCCACAACATTACCTAACCACATAATCACGAGGTGAAGCATGAAGAATAACCCGAAGGTGCTTCTAACCGCAGCGGCTGTGTTGCTCTGTTACCTCGTCGGGGTATCGCTGAATGAACTTGCTGAAGCACATGGTAAGCATCGCCCCAGGGCGACACGAGTAGACCAAGTGAGAAGGCATGGCGACGCCAAGATGACGAAGCGCATCGCTGGCCATACGATAAAAGAGGCCATCTTGCGCTATAAGCTTGAGGAAATCGTGGCCCAGGAAGACATCGAGCGAGGGAAAAAGGAAATGTACAATTTCCTGAAGTGGAAGCTTGGAGGTCCCGGTGCAGTTGCAGGCCAGTACGTCTCTTCAGGTTATGATCACTTCGAGAAGGCCTACACTGACGAGGCGGGAGGCATCTTGCTCGGAGTCATCAGTTTCGCGAATAAAGAACCCGAGCTCGTCATGCCGAAGTGGATGCAAGACTACCTAAAGGTTCAGGCAGGAGCCACCGGGCCGGCTATCGCGAAGTATCTCGAGAGTGAGGGCGTGCCCAAGGAGTTGGCGGCGAAGATTGGCCAAAAAGTGGCGGAGGCTCTTGTGGCCGGAGTTGAGAGAAACGTCGCTGCCTTCATGCCCAAATCATACGATATCGACAACCGACTGGTGAGAGCGGCGATCAGGGCGAAGAAAGCGCCAGGGATGGCGTCTAAAAAAGCCATGCCACTGGTGGTCGACGACGACGAGGAGGATGAAAAAGAGCCTTGAGGGGACGATAGACGCACAGCAGCACGTGCAGGTAGAAAAGTGAGACTGCCCGAGAAGTGGAGCTGCCCCGCTTCGGTCGACGGGTGAGGATTGCGGTTGATCGTCGGCCGTGCGGGGATCGGGTTCGCCTTGCAAGCCCCCAACCTTGGACTCATGCGGAAGCATGATCGCTGCGTGACGGATCAGCACAATCCGGAGGTGCTCGGGAGGGAGAAGGCTACCGGCGGCGGAAATGAAGATTCCTAGCTCTTATGGTAACGCCGTGCACCAGACAGGAACTATACCCAAGTACTAGAAAGGAATTTCTCATGAGACAGGCGAAACTTATCCCGCTTTTTGTTGTGCCGTTTTTGGGCGCGGCTTTAGCGACCGCGCAGGTTAGCTCCCAGACTCAGGTGCTCAACCCCGACTTCATCGCATTGCAGACTGCTTCCGACCTCGTGGCCAAGGACCTCGGATTCACCGCCCTGGGAGAGATCACCTTCAACCTGGTCAACCGAGGCGAAGTCGGCATTAATGTGCCCAAGAAGCAGGGCGGTGCGACGAAAATGGCAGCCCAGCCGCCTCCATCAGGTCCGCCGATCTCGATCGATATCTACATGGGAACGAGCAAGATAACGGTTCAGCAGCCGAGTATGGGTGGAAAACAAACGAAGAATTTCAAGGTGCCGATACCTTCCAACTACTCAAAACCCAGGTGCTTGGAGACGCGCAACCTCAAGGTCGTCGTCGATCCGCAAAATCAGATCAAAGAGCTTCATGACGACAACAACGTCACTGAGGCGACCAACAGCGCGCGTCCCTGCCCGGACCTCGCGATCAAGAGCATCAAGCGGGACTACGAGGGCCTCTTGAACGAGACCTACCGGGTCAAAGTGACGATCATCAATCAGGGGAACGCTCCGTCGCCGTCGACTCAGGTCTGGGGCACGTCGCTCCCTGGGGGTGTCTGGCCGGTGACTGGCTGGCCCGAGCTTGTCCCGATCCACACGATCCCGGCCCTCGCCCCCGGCGAGACCACGAGTTTCAAGATCGGCGGCAGCGTCGTGTCGGGCATCAAGACCTCGGTCCGCGTCATCCTCGACCGCCATTTCCAAATTGAGGAATCCGACGAGAGCAACAACTTCAAGGACGAGAGGCTTTGAAGCGGCCAGGTCTTCAATCGCTACTTTTCTTCCTTAGGTAGATCTTCTAAGTTGACCGATGATTTTCGATGGAGGCCCTACTGCTATTGCCTGTGGACGATTCAGTATTACTTGGTCATCGAAAGCTCTAAGGGAAATCAGCGGGGAGGGGGCGAGGCGGTGATGCGGCGAAAGTACAAGACTATCCGGTATGACTACAGGTATTACCGGGCATAACCACTGGTCATACCAGCGTCTACTCCACCCGCAGGGCCGTGTCGTTGACCCATCGGCTCCGTTAAATGGTCATACAAGAAGTGCTTGAACTGTTGGGTACTTTACGATGCCCGTGAGTAGCTCTATGAATCGCGAACCTTCCCTTTTCTCCTTTGCCCTGCGTTCGTTCTGGGTTCTTTTCGGCGGGATCTGGCTCATCGTTGGGGTCCCATTTGTCCTCGCCGGGGCATGGACAGTGTGGAAGGAAACTCGCTTCTGGAGCCAAAGTGAGCGCACCCGAGCCGTTGTACTGAGGAAGGATTTACATCGCGCGACCTCGACAGAAAGCACCAGCTACTCTGTCACGTACCGCTTTACAAGTCCCGCCGGTGAAACTATCAGCGGGGTCACCGATTTGGATTTCGGGGATTGGGAGAGATTGAGAGAACAGGATTCAGTTGATGTCGAATACTTACGTGGTGACCCACACGCCAATCGGATCGGAGGCTCGAGTGAATGGTTTAGTGCACTCATCTTCATGGGGATGGGAGGAGCATTCGCTGGTGTAGGGGGGGTTCTCTTCTTCCGAGACCTGCGCAAGATATCCTTGATGCGACAACTCTGGCGCAAAGGCACGACCACACAGGGGACAGTAATTGCTATAGAAGAGACGAACGTCAGTTTCAACCGCGTGCCTCGATGGAGAGTGCGCTACGAATATCGGGACCACGTGGGGCAAACGCACGAAGGTTGCAGCGGCTACATGTCGCCGAGCGAAGCCGCGAGCTGGCAGGTCTCTGACACAGGTGTTGTCCGGTATGATCCCCGTTACCCTGAGAGAAGTATTTGGGTTGGCAAAGAAGGACTCTGAGCTCCCCTCCACTACTATGTAATACCCCACGCACAGCGCCCCAGTCCTCTTACTTTTCAAGAGCGGTCTGGTGGTCAAGCAGATCATTTGTCCAGTCCCTCAGCGCGTGATCGCCCAGTCTCGCCTGCAACCCGACCGACCTTCTACTCTGTATGTCTGCAGTTCTCAAAGATTGAGCGTTGCGGATCCTGCACACAGTTGCACAGCGGAAGCTTGCTGCCAAGACTCCGAAGACAAGTATGGTGGTCTCCAGTACCGTCGGATGGAGTGCAGGAGTGAACGACGCCATCCACAGATGGAACAGCAACTTGTTTGTCACCTCTGGAAGACAAACGAAGACAAGGGCTGAGAACTTCTGCCTCGGGCAGAACTTCCTGAACCTGTTCAGCCCCTGCCCGCGCATTGCCTTTTCGCTTCTCATTTCAGGGTTCACGTCACTCAAGGTGTTCGATCTGCTTACCTGAGAAGTTGGGATCGGCTTCTTCCTTTTCCAAGCATGAGGTACTGCGGGGGAGCAACCCTTTATGCTATCCGTATCCCGCCCGTCATCCAGTTCCTGCAGCGGCGGTTCAAGGAAGCGACGGCCAACACCCACTTCTTGTGTCAAGTGTCCTCGCATATCAACGGTCTTCCAACTAACCTCCTGGAATTAGACGCCCAAGACGACAAACCGTTGCATCAATTGATCGCCCTCTTTCAGTGAGAACGAAAGAAGACCTGCGTACGATATCGTTCATAGGGAGGGCGACTTCACGGCGGACTACAGATACTTGACATTCCCTCGAATTCTCAGTATCATCACACGTGGTCTCCTCCAAGCACGCTACGATTCCATAGGAAAAGCCAACCCTCATGAGGCGCTCGTCCAAGCTTCTGCCGACCGCTCTTGCGATAATTCTTGCACTTCGGCTGCTCGGCTGTACTAGAGCAACGCGATCTCTTGACGCCAACCCTCATCCAGATCCTCTGGCCGTTGCCTCGAGCTTGATCACCGCCAGTGATGCTCGAACTCACATCGACTATCTCGCTTCCGATGCCTTGATGGGGAGGAAAACTCCCAGCCCGGGACTTGACTCCGCAGCGGAGTACATCGCGAGGCAGTTCAGGTCGTTCGGTCTTCGAGCAATCAATGGAAGTTACTTCCATGACTTTAATCTTTATCGAATCAGTCTCGGCGAGCCGAATGTGCTGAAACTGATTAAAGAAGGACGGGAAAAGTTGTATGAGATCAAGACGGACTACATGCCCTTCGACCTCACGGGGAATAATGCGGCTGAGGCGGAGGTCATCTTTGTCGGCTACGGGATTACCGCGCCCGAATACGATTATGATGACTACGCGGGCGTAGATGTGAAGGGAAAGATTGCGTTAGTCTTAAGACACGAGCCGCAGGAAGATGATTCCTCCAGCGTGTTTCTCGGAAGGAGGGTAACCGAGCACGGACAACTCCGGTCGAAAGTCCGCAACGCAATTCAGCACGGCGCCTCGGGTTTGTTGTTCATGAGTGATCCTCTCAACCATCCCTCGATGGCTCCCCGCGGCTTCCCATGGCCGTCCCTTTACAAAGAGCTTCCTGCTGATGCACTTCCTTTGACGCTCTCTGTCTCGGACTTAAGACAAATCCCGGTCGTTCACGTCGGTCCTGCCTTCATCGCCGATCTGCTTGGGAGCGTGGATTCCGTCAAAGCTCTCCAAGCCAGTATCGACAGTACTGTTCATCCGAATTCGTTTACAATCTCCGGTGCGAAGGTACACGTTCATACCACGACTGTTGCGACGCCCCTGCCCACGAGAAACGTGGTTGGATTTCTGGAAGGCTCTGATCGGTCGTTGAAGGATGAGATCGTTGTAGTCGGCGCACACTATGATCATGTCGGCTGGATGAGGTCGCTCGTAGCGGGCCAGGACTCGATCTTCAACGGTGCGGATGATAATGCGTCCGGCACGACGGGTGTGCTCGAAGTTGCGAAAGCCTTTGCCGCTGGAAAAATGAGGCCCAAGCGGAGTCTCCTCTTCATCACTTTCGCAGGGGAAGAACTCGGATTGCTTGGATCGCAGGCTTATGTCCGCTCACCGACACTGACTCTTGAGAAAACCGCCGCGATGCTGAACATGGACATGATCGGCCGTAATGGTCCTGACACCGTGAGTATTGGTGGTACGACGAGGAGTCCCGACTTGGTAGCCATTAACGAGCGGGCGAACAAGCAAGTGGGCCTCACTCTGATGTATAACATCGAGAAAGATTTTTTCCGCAGCGATCAAGCAAGCTTTGCGCAGAAAAAGATTCCAGTTCTTTTTTATCACACAGGAGAGCACGCGGACTATCACAAGGTGAGTGACAATCCCGAGAAGATCGATACGGAGAAGCTTTCGAAGATCGCGCGGCTTGTTTTCCTCACAGCGTGGGAAATTGCCAACGTCGAGACGAGGCCTGCGTACATAGAGCCGAATTAGACGTAATTCGCTCACTGATATCTAGGCCGGCGCTCCTTAGAATTCTTGCAAAATGTCACGGAACAACATCGCCAGAAAGGAATTCCTTCCGATGAAAATCCTCTCCTTCATATTCGCAGCGCTCACCGCGTTATTTGTCGTTGGAAGCTCGATAGCACTCGCTCAGCCGGCCGGTGCAGTGTCGCTGGCTTACAAGCTTGAGAAAGGCAAAACCTATCGGTATGCTTCTCATTCCGAGATGCAGAGTACCCAGACGATGATGGGGAACGAGGTGACCTCTACGGTTTTTTCTCACACTGTTCTCCACATTCTTGTCGAAAACGTCGACAAAGATGGAAACATCACCTACGTGTGGGCCGTTGACTCCGCCACCACGAGGATCCAAAACCCGCGGATCGACACTACCTTCATCAACCCCGAGGGACTCATTGGAAAGAGAACCCGCTCCGTGATGACGAAGTTCGGAAAGACGGTCAGCACGGCCCCCGTTGATTCAATCATCTTGCCGATGGGCATGGGCAGAAGAGCTGGCTCGGCAACACCATCATTTATGGAATTCAAGGAAGTGGCTACCAAGCTTGGGGAAACAGTAAATCACACGAGAGTCGACACCATGGACCAGCCTGGGGGAAAGATCGCGGTGACATACAGCATCAGCTACACGGTTGGCGAGAAGGTCAGCAAGTCAGGATACGACTGTTACAAAATCCCATACAAGGGGACAACGAGCTATCTTGGTAGGGGCACAATGATGGGAATGGACATGGTAACCGAGGGATCGGGAACGGTCAGCGGTACAGTTTACTTCGCGACGAAGGAGGGGTTGCTGATTGAATCCGAAACCACTTCACAGCAGGAGCTTACGACAGCGGTCACAGGCCAGCAAAGCATGACGATTCCAACGTCGCAGACCGTGAAGACGACGATCACTTTGTTGAGATGAGCAGGATGGGCGGTGTAGGATGGAGAATTCAGCATTCTTGCAGTGCCCACCTCGTACATCCTACGCCATCCACCGTTTGGTGCACATTGTGCATCTTTTACTCAGCTCTTTTCTCCTCTTGCGTCGTAGGCTATTCTCGATGAAACCTCGCGCATTCCCGATCCATTGGCAGAAAAGAGAACTGGCTCCGAGAGTCAAGTTCCTTCGTTCTCACGGTTATGCTGTCGCAACTGAGCATGAAGATGGCGCGAGAGCGGACAAGGCGACCATTCAAAATCCTCACGATGTGATTGTTCTCTATTTGACATGACTGCCCTCCCCCGGGAGAGAGCCGTCGAGCATCTCGCCCAGCAAAAAATCGACACGGGACATTCCCATTGTGTTCGTTAGTGGCGAGCGGGAGACGGTTCGGAAAGTCAAAGAGTAAATCCCTTGCGCAAAGTTCACGACTAGACCCGTGCTGAAGAAAGGCTTGAAAACGATCTAGTGTAGAGCGCGGCGATTGGTCGGTGCTTGGCATTGGACGAATCGAAGCTTTTGCACTGCGCTTTGGTGACCGAGTGGCTATCACGTATTCGCCATTTACTATCAACTAATTATGGAGGAGGCTGTCATGACAGAGAAAGAAAGATTCCTACAGGTGTGGGAACAGGAGTTCCAGACTACGCTCAAGGTCCTCAAGGCGTATCCAGCAAACCGGCTTGACCTTAAGCCAGCTGAGAAGTCGCGGTCGGCAAAAGAATTGCTTTGGACCTTTGCATTGGAGGAAAAAGTTTTTGTCACAGGGGCCATCACTGGTCAGTTTGATTTTCAGAATGTACCGAACGCTCCCGCAACGCTGGACGAGATCGTTTCGGCCGTCGAGCAAGCCCACAAGGAGAATGTGGAGAAAGTCCGGAGCTTGAGCGACGAAGACTTCGAGAGAACCGTGAAGTTCATGGTTGCACCCAAGCAGGTGGGGGATGTCCGTCGCGGGGATATGTTCCAGTTCCTCCTCAGTGACATGATTCATCATCGAGGACAACTATCTGTCTACCTCCGAATGGCGGGAGGGAAGGTCCCGTCGATCTACGGACCATCTGCGGATGAACCGTGGATGTGAAAACGTTGGTCGATGGTAATTGGTAGTTCGTCATCGGTCATCGGTGTTCGGGATTTGGGATGGGCCTTCGGAGCAGAGCTTTGGGACGCGAGATTTGGGTCAGGAGAAGGCCGGGGGCCTTCTTGTAATCAGTCTCATTGTCGATCAATCGAAAGGAGATGCGATGAATCAGAGAAGACAAATCGTGGGGGTGATGTCGTGCCTGCTGATCATGGGGATTTCTGCCTCAGGTCAACAGCGTGACCGGTTTGCCGAGCTTTTCAGTGGAAAGGCGAAGATCGTCGACCTCACCTACACACTGAATGAGCGCACACCGCATTGGCCTTCGCCGAGTTACAAGCCGTTCCACCTCGAAACCATTGCAACCTTCGAGAAAGACGGTGTGCTGTCCAAAGCATTCTACACTCCTGAGCATCTCGGCACGCACATGGACGCGCCGAACCACTTCGAAAGGAACCAACTGGCAGTGCATGAAATTCCTGTGGGTCAATTCTTTGGCCCCGCCGTTGTTGTCGACGTTCGGAAGAAGGTAGTGGGAAATCCGGATTATCGGCTGACTGTCGACGATCTGAAAGCGTGGGAATCGAAGCACGGGAAGATCCCAAGAGGTGCAATCGTCTTCATGCTTACAGGCTGGGGTCAGTACTGGAGAGACTACGAGAGGTACAAAAACCAGGACGCAGAGGGCGTGATGCACTTTCCGGGTTTCTCGAAGGAAGCATCCGAGTTTCTCGTGAAGGATCGGGCCATCAGCGGGGTCGGCATCGATAATCTCAGCATCGATTATGGTATGTCGAAAGACTTCGTTGTTCATCATATCATCAACGGAGCGGGGAAGTACGGACTGGAAAATGTCGCGAATCTGGACAAGCTACCTGAGTCCGGTGCCATGCTGATTGTTGCCCCGCCGAAAATTGAGAGCGGCACTGGAGGGCCAACGAGGATCTATGCAGTGCTGCCGTAGGGGCTGAGGAGAGGCAGGAAGTTTGATCTGAGACGCGAGGTGTACGATGGAGGTCGGAAAGGGTCTTTTTTCCCGTCTTCCTGAATCATAAAGCCAGAGTCCTCCATCCGCCTCTTGAATCTCGCGTTCTTGATCCTTATATTAGGGCCACTTTCAGAGATTCGTTCTTTCCCACCATCATCTTTCACTTCAGCACGGGAGGCCAGCTATGGTCTGTGAGTCCTGTGGTATGCCGATGCAGCGACTCGAGGACCATGGGGGAGGTCGACTCGATGTCCATTACTGCAAATACTGCGCGGATGCGGAGGGAAGATTGAAACCGAGGGAAGAAGTTCGGAAGGCGATGATCGATCTGATGATCGTTCGTCAGCGCAAGACGATCGAGGAGGCAGAGAAGTTTGTGGATTACTACATGGGGAAGATGCCCGCGTGGAGGAAGTGAGATGGCTGAGACGGAAGCAAATAAATAGAAAGTCCCAAGTTGTGGGAATTCCAGCGCTCTTTGGGAGGTGGAGGAACTCTCAAGGAGCGTTTTTTTTGGTCACAGCTGCATTTCACCGAAGTACGATGAGGGAAAGAGAGAAGGATGCAGTCAAGCGTATCGGAATCGATCGTCGACAGGGAAGCCTTTCCCTCCACTCACCTTTCTCTCCTGCTTTCATCTTTCAATGACTGGAGACCCGCCTCAAGGATTCTTGCTCCTGTGTGGACATCGGAAGTGCTAGGAACTTTGTACCGACATTTTGCATTACAAGCAAAGAAAGAGATCTGCCTAGAGGGTCTGAGTCAACCCGGGAGCATATGGGACAGGCGGCTGCATGCACCCTAAGATTCTAGCCATCGGTACAGCAAACCCAAAGCAACGGTACTCGCAGGAAGAGATCTACGCCGTCGCTGCTCAGCACTATGAGATGTATCGCAATCCCCGCATCCACGACATCTTCATGAACAGCGACATCGAGTACCGGCATCTCTATCTGGACAAAGAAACCTTTGAGCCGTTCGAGAGTGCTGATGAGCTTCATGCGCGATTCGAGAAGGGGGCAGTCGAGGTTGGCAGCGAAGCAATCGAGAAGTGTATTCGAACTGCCGGGATCTCGCTCGAAGATATCGA
>JBBIJH010000070.1:0-12585 GCA_037446075.1 Ignavibacteriales bacterium | reverse complement strand
CCACGACGGCTACGAGATGTTCGCCCGGTTCTCCCCCGACGGGAAGTGGATCGCGTTCACCGGACAGTACGACGGCAACACGGAAGTCTATCTCATGCAGGCTGAAGGTGGCGTTCCCAAGCGATTGACCTTCACGGCGACGCTCGACCGCGATGACGTTTCCGACCGCATGGGACCGAACAACATCGTCATGACGTGGAAACACGACAACAAGCACATCGTCTTTCGCTCTCGGATGCGCGAGTGGAACAGCTTCATCGGCCAACTCTACCTCTGCTCTGTGGACGGCGGACTTCCGGAACAGCTGCCCCTTCCTCGTGGGGGCTTCTGTTCATTCTCTCCTGACGATAAGAAGATGGCGTACAATCGGATTTTCCGTGAGTTCCGGACCTGGAAGCGCTACCGGGGCGGCATGACCGATGATATTTGGATTTTTGACTTTGAGAAGAAAACGGTAGAGAACATCACGAATAATCCGGCTCAAGATATCATGCCGATGTGGCGTGGAGACAGAATCTACTTCTTGTCTGATCGCGATACGCTGAAGCGAATGAACTTGTACGTTTATGACCTGACGAACAAGACGACGAAGCAACTCACGAGCTTTACAGAGTTCGATGTAAAGTTCCCCTCACTTGGGCCGAACGCCATCGTCTTCGAAAACGGCGGCTATATCTACAGATTCGACTTGGCCACGGAGAAGTACGAGAAAGTCCCGATTGAAATTCAGGAGGATATGAGTATCGGGCGAGGCGGCATTACAAAGGTGAGCGAAAATGTCACCAACTACGAAATCTCCCCAGATGGGAAACGCGCTCTCTTCGGCGCACGCGGTGATGTCTTCACCGTTCCCGCGAAGAACGGCGTCATCCGGAACATCACACGAACGCCCGGTGTCCACGAGCGAAATTCAAAATGGTCGCCCGATGGGAAATGGATTGCGTATATCTCAGACGCAACGGGTGAAGACCACATCTACATTCGACCGCAAGACGGCAGTGGGCCCGCGCTACAGATCACGACGGGTGAAGATACGTACAAGTACCAACCGTACTGGTCGCCCGACAGCAAGAAGCTCCTCTGGGCTGACAAACGCTTGCGTCTCCGCTACGTCGACATCGCATCGAAGCGGGTCACCGAAGTGGCTCAGGCGAAGGTCTGGGAATTCAGTACCTATGGCTGGTCGCCGGACAGTCGCTGGATCGCGTATGCGAGACCCGAGGAACAGTCCCTGAACAAAATTTACCTCTACTCCCTCGACAGAGGGGAAACGTATGAAGTGACCGATGGCTGGTATACCTCAGCTGCACCGTCGTTCAGCTCGGACGGTAAGTACCTTTTCTTCGTCTCAAATCGCGACTTCAATCCGCTCATGGGTGGTGTGGAGTTTAACTATCTGTATCAGGACATGGCGAGGATTTATCTCGTCACGCTCTCGAAGGCAGTAGAGTCTCCATTCAAGCCCAAGAGCGACGAAGTCAGCATCAAAGAGACAAAGCCTGAAGAGAAAGCTGACAAGAAGCAGCCAGAAAAGAAAGAAGAGGTAAAAAAAGGAAAGGCCGACTCCGTCATGGTCAAAGTGGATCCCGATGGCCTCAAGGAGAGAATCGCTGCCTTGCCGATTCAGGCTGGAAATTACCGTAATCTAGTCTCCGTGGGGAATACACTCTACTATATTCGCCAGTCAAGCAAGGATGCGAAACCGCAGTTCCTGATGTATGATCTTGGCGAGCTGAAAGAGACGAACCTCGGTGAAATCGACGGCTATGAGATCTCTGCAGACCAGAAAAAGATTCTCATTGGAAAGGATCGTGCTTACTACCTCCTCGACCTCCCGAAGGCGAAGATTGAGCTGAAGGACAAACTCGATCTCTCCGGCATGGATGTCAACTTGGATCGACAGCAGGAATGGGCCCAGATCTTCAACGAATGCTGGCGGCAGATGCGGGAGTTCTTCTATGACCCAAATATGCACGGTGTCGATTGGGTTGCAATTCGCAAGCGATACGAACAGCTTGTCCCGTACGTCAATCATCGCGCCGACCTCACCTACATCATCGGCGAAATGATTGGTGAACTCAACGTCGGCCACACGTACGTCGGCGGGGGAGAGATGCCGAAGCCGAAGCGAATCCAGACTGGACTCCTTGGCGCCCAGCTCGAGCGCGACCCGACGTCGAAGTATTATCGCGTCAAGAAAATCTTGAGAGGTCAGAATTGGGAGAAGAGCGCTCGCTCGCCGTTAACAGAGATTGGGGTGAACGCGAAAGAGGGAGAGTATATCATCGCAGTCGATGGAAAACCGACGAACGAGATGACGAATATCTACGAAGCTCTCGTCAATACTGTGGACAAGCAGGTGAAGTTGAAGCTCAACTCCGAACCAACCGAGAGGGGGAGCCGAGAAGTCACCGTCGTGCCCATCGGCGACGAGGCGAACCTCTATTATAATACTTGGGTCGAGACGAATGTGAAGAAAGTGAATGAAGCGACGGGAGGCAAAGTTGCGTACATCCACGTGCCGGACATGGGCACGCGCGGGTTGAATGAGTTTGTGAAGCGCTTCTACCCACAAGTTCGGAAGAAAGCCCTTATTATTGACGTCCGAGGGAACGGCGGCGGGAACGTTTCGCCGCTCCTTATCGAGCGACTGCGCCGCGAGATCGCCATGGCGACATTCGCGCGGAATACCATCCCCACACCGGAGCCGTCTGCAATGATCTGGGGTCCGAAGGTCTGTCTCATCGACGAATTCTCTGCGTCTGATGGAGACATCTTCCCATACCGATTCAAAAAGTACAAGCTCGGGAAGCTTATCGGGAAGCGGACGTGGGGCGGCGTTGTCGGGATTCGCGGGACGCTGCCGCTCCTCGACGGTGGGTTTCTCAACAGACCTGAGTTCTCTCGCTATGACGACGTCACCGGAGAGTGGATCATGGAAGGCCACGGTGTCGATCCCGACATCTTCGTGGACAATGCTCCAGTGAAAGAGTATGCTGGAATCGACGAGCAGCTCAACAAAGCAATCGAAGTCATTCTTGAAGAGTTGAAAGCGCAGGAGAAAAATCTGCCGCCCATACCGGAGTGGCCGAAGAAGTGAAGGTGGGAAAAAGAGGGCACAAGAATCTCGGAGCCTAAAGAAGTCCCGTCCCTGACTGGTTGGGGGCGGGTTTTTTTATCCGATTTACACCCTCGAATCCTATCCTTCCCCTGGAACGCGTCTTAAACCACGCTTGGCCGCTCAAAAGAGCCTATAGAGCCCTCCCGGAAAAAGGAAATCCTACCTCTTCATCAGTGGCTTACTATTAGAGAAGAGGTAATACGGTCTCGCCCTTGACTTACGATTCACAATTTAGTATATTCAGACCCAAAGGAGGGCTACTATGGAAACGTCAGTAGTAACTATCAAGGGCCAGATTGTCGTGCCCGTCAAGATCAGACGGAAGTTTGGAATCAAGAAGGGAACGAAGGTAGCGTTCATCGAGCAGAATGGCAAGCTCTTGATACAGCCACTCGACACCAACTATTTCCAGAGCTTGGCTGGGATCCTGGGAACTGAAGGGGACATGCTGAAATCTCTTATGGAAGACAAGAAACGAGAGCGAGAACTATGAAATCAACCGTTCTCGACAGCTATGCTCTAATCACCTACCTCCAGAAGCAGGCAGCATATGAAGAGGTAGCGAGCATTTTCCAAGAGTGCACACTGAAGGATCGGGAGGCTTTTGTCTGTGTTGTAAACTGGGGAGAGGTGATCTACCATGCGTTTCGCACTGGGGGCGAGCAAAGGGCAAGACTGGCCGACGATACTATGCGTGCCATTCCGATAACTCTAGTTGAGGCAACCAAGGAGCTTACATTCCTGGCGGCAAAACTGAAAGCGTTTCATAAGATGTCCTATGCGGACTGCTTTGCGGCCGCCTTAGCGATAAAGAAAAAATGTGAGCTGCTCACGGGAGACAAGGAGTTCAAACAGATGGAACAAGAGATAAAAATCCGGTGGATCTGAGTCTGTGCTGAATTCGAGACCTTCAGAACAAAAGACCCGAGAGATCTTACCGGGACTTTTTTGTGTTCGGACAGTGGAGTCCCCCTCGGGGTGGGTTTTACATGTCATGTTCAAAGGAGCCTGTCCGCAAAAGAGATTGAGACTGCTATCCCCCGAGAACTCTGGCGGGAAACAGCAGTAACCAGACGATGGGATCCAGGACGAGAGCGACCAGTGCCAAGGGCAAGCGGATGACGAGCAAGATTAACTACAAAAGGAATTTGACCATATGATGTCTTCCACGTGCGTTAGGGTATACGATGCTGATGCCTCCAGAGTTTCGCGGTTGCCAATGCATTATCTCACGGCGCCAGTCTCTTCATCACCCATCTTCCACCCGCCTGCAATTCGTACAGTATCCGATCGTTCAGTCTCGCAAACCCGGCTTGCCAGAATTCAATGCGCGTTGGCCTCAACCGGTAGCCGCCCCAGTGTGCGGGACGCGGGACTGGGCAACCTTCATATTCCTTCTGCAATTCTTCGAAGCGGCCGTCAAGCTCCGCACGACTCCCGATCACCTCGCTCTGAGCTGAAGCGTGGGCACTGATCTGACTTTCGCGCGGTCTCGTCCCGAAGTATGCATCAGATTCCTCTCCGGAGATTTTCTCCACCCGCCCTTCGATGCGAACCTGACGATCTAACTCCTGCCAATTAAACACAACCGATGCAAGAGGGTTTTCTGCTATCTCTCGCCCCTTCCGACTTTTGTAGTTGGTGTAGAAAACGAACCCTTCTGCGTCAAAGTGCTTCAGAAGAATCATTCTCACTGACGGCACGCCGTCCTTGGTTGCAGTCGCAAGTGCCATCGTCTCCGGTGCCGAGACTTTGACGGCAAGCGCCTCGTTGTACCAGCGCCGGAATTGTTTGATGGGGTCCCGGTCAACATCAGCTTCGAGAAGTGGAGGAAAATCGTTCCCTGTCATAGGATTCCCTGCCATATTGTTTTAACATACCAATTTCCACGGTGCGATTCAATCTCTTTCTTTGTAAGTGCTTTGTAAGTGCATGGGTCTTCAGAATACCTGATGGTGGACTCACTTATTTCCATTCCAAACACGTTTCGGCTACCTTTTTTGTGACTCAACGCCTCCACAAGTTATTCCTTTGATTCCACCCGATAAATGCGTATCTTTTTAGGCCATTAGGCCTCAGCGGCAACCGGCCAACTTAGCACAAAATAATATTGGAGAGGAGCGTTTGATGATACCTGCATTGCTCGTGGTCGCGTGCGTTGCCCTTTTTGTGTCTCGCGGAGAGGGACAGCAAAAAGCCCAGTTGAAAAGCATGAAAGACAGTGTGAGCTACAGCATCGGCGTCAACCTGGGCAAAAACATCCAGCGAGACTCGCTCGAGCTGAACGTTGATCTCCTTGCTCGCGGCATCAAAGACGTTCTCGCCGGTAAGGTATTGCTCACCGACAACCAGCTGCAGTCGGTTCTGACTGCATTCCAGAGGCAAATGATGGCAAAGCAGGAGCAAAAAGCAAAGGCTCTCGCCGAGCAGAACAAACTGGAAGGAGAGGCCTTTTTTGCTGAAAACAAAAAGAAGGCGGGCGTCGTCACACTGGCCAGCGGCTTGCAGTACAAGGTTCTGAAGATCGGAACCGGCAAGAAGCCAAAAGCTACCGACACGGTTACGGTGAATTATCGCGGGACCTTCCTCAGTGGGATGGAATTCGATAATTCATACACACGCGGCGAACCAGCGACGTTTGCTGTCAACGCTGTGATTCCCGGTTGGAGCGAGGCGCTCCAGCTCATGCCCACTGGCTCAAAGTGGCAATTGTGGATCCCAGCCCGGCTTGGCTATGGAGAGCAAGGCGCTGGACAAACAATCCCGCCCAACGCAACTCTGGTCTTTGAGGTGGAGCTATTATCGATTAAGTAGATAGGCGCTCACAACCGATCTCTGAAGCTGTGGAAAAAGAGAAGGACTCTCCGTGAGGATCATCTCTTTGCTTCTCGTCCTGCCCGTTTCCCTTGACCTGTGGCAAGAACTCATCGTTCGCCGGAGGGGATGTAGCAGATTGCCCAAATTACTGGCATCTAGTTCCCCGTGAGGCCTGATCGGCTGCCTTATGGCCACGCGTCCGTCTCGCATTCTCCCTATCATCATCATTGCAGAATTCGCCGGCACCTCTCTCTGGTTTGCCAGCAATGCCGTTCTGCCCGATCTGCAGCAGCACCTTAGCATCAGCTCACACTCGGTGGGTATCATGACGTCTGCCGTTCAGTTTGGATTTATCCTCGGCACACTTGGCTTCGCATACTTCGTCCTCGCTGATCGATTCTCTCCGAGGGTTGTCTTCTTCTTATGCTCGACCTTTGGAGCGTTGTTCAATCTTTCAGTCTATCTTTTCGCGAAAAATCTGGAGAGTTTGCTTCTCCTGCGGTTTTTAACAGGGATTTGTCTTGCTGGAATCTATCCGGTTGGAATGAAGATCGCCTCCGGGTGGTACCGGGAGGGGCTGGGCAGCGCACTGGGATTCCTTGTCGGTGCTCTTGTCGTCGGCAGCGCTTTCCCCCACTTGCTCAAAGGTCTCGGCGAAAATCTATCGTGGGGATCGGTTATGCTCGCCATCTCGACTACGGCCGCTACTGGAGGGTTTCTGATGCTCCTTTTCGTCCCCGACGGCCCCCACCTGAGAAAAAGGACGCCGTTCAGCAGCACGGCGCTGGCGATCATCTTCAAATCAAAAGATGTGCGCTCGGCAACGTTCGCTTACTTTGGACACATGTGGGAGCTCTACACGTTCTATACTTTTGTTCCTCTTTTGCTCTCACAGTACGCCATACAGAATCATCATCAAAGTTTTAACGTCTCTGGCTGGTCCTTCGCAATCATTGCAGCTGGTGGAATTGGGTGTGCCGGTGGGGGCCTTGTCTCGCAGCGAACAGGAAGTGCCTGGGTCGCATGGGCGCAGTTGTTCTCCTCCGGAATTTGTTGCGTGCTATCTCCACTTCTCTTCCATGGACCGCTTGAGCTCTTCCTCCCGTTTCTGCTTTTCTGGGGAACTGTCGTCGTGGGAGACTCCCCCCAATTCTCAGCACTCGTAGCTCGGTATGCCCCGCAGGAATTCGTCGGTTCAGCACTAACGATCATGAATTCCATTGGGTTTGCGATTACGATTGTGAGCATTCAATTGATTTCCTCGCTTACGAACCTTCTGGATATACAGTATCTTTTTCCTGTGTTGACAATCGGCCCTGGCCTTGGACTCCTTTGGCTGCGCCCAGTCCTAAAGTCCACCGCATAAGAGCGAGGGATTCTCAGCAACTGATCGTGCAAAGATCGCGCTGGAACTTTCGATGTTTTGCTCGTATAAATAGCAGAGAATGATAGAGATCAGCAACATCACGAAAAAATTTCCGAGCGTCACGGCTCTGGACAATGTCACCCTCACCGTGCGGGAGCGAGAATTCTTCGGTCTCCTCGGTCCAAACGGCGCCGGCAAGACGACCCTCATGAATCTCCTCGTCGGATACCTCGATCCCGATGAGGGGGAGATCAGCATTGGTGGAAAGCGAGTGAGTCGAGATAGTTTAGAGACGCGCCAGAACATCGGCCTCGTCCCCCAGCTGCTCGCGCTGTACGACGACCTTTCAGCCGAGGCAAATCTGGAAATCTTCGGCAGTTTCTACCACATTGAGGAGAAAATTCTAAAAGAGAGAATTAAGGAGATGCTCAATTCCGTCGGCCTCTACGAGCGCCGGAAAGACAGGGTGAAAACGTACTCTGGCGGGATGAAGCGCCGACTCAATCTCATTGCAAGCCTCCTCCACGATCCCCCACTCCTGCTGTGTGACGAGCCAACCGTTGGCGTCGACCCACAGTCGAGAAACGCTATCTTCGATTATCTAACGATGCTGAATCGACAGGGAAAAACGATCGTCTACACAACGCACTACATCGAGGAGGCCGAGCGGCTCTGTAGTCGGATCGCCATCATCGATTTCGGAAAGATCATTGCACAGGGAACGGTGGAAGAACTTCTTCGACAACTTCCGCTTGACGAATCGATTTCCATCTCAAAGAATCTGGAAATAAGCGAGAAAACTGATCTCTTCAGAAAATTTGGTGACCTCATCGATCACGGAGATCATTTCGAGCTGAAGCCAAAGGGTTGGTTCCAGCTCTCTGCTTTCTTTACGGCAGTTGAAGAAAACGGGATCGGTTACCAATACCTCGAAATGCACAAGCCGACGCTGGAAGCCCTGTTCTTGCATCTGACGGGAAGGAACCTACGGGATTGAAGACCATTCGCAAACTCATCGCCAAAGATTATCGGCTCTTCTGGAGTGATCGCGTCTCCGTCAGTCTGACCTTCATTATCCCAATGATGCTCATCGTCATCTGGGGACAGGTGTTTGGAAGAGTTGGGCGGGGTGAACAGAGACTCCGCCTGGCGCTCGTCAACAACAGCACTGCGCCGATTGCCAAGAGGTTTGAGACCGCCCTCGACACAACACGATCCTTTCGGCTCATCCAATCCTATAGAGATGAGCATGGCCACGAAGTCCCATTTGATACAAATCCTGTGAAGGATTATGTGAAAAACGGAAGCGCCTCCGCGGCGCTCGTTATTCCGCATGATGCTTATACTGATACCTCCCTCGGGTTGAAATTAAAATTCTATTACGACCCGAAGAATGAGATAGAAATGCACATGATCCGTGGGATGCTGACACAAACGATCATGTCGCAACTGCCTCCAGTGTTCCTCCAGGGCATGCAACGACAGGCATTGAGGTTTCTTGGAGCCGACTCTGGTAGAGCATTTAATTCTGAAATTGCGTCGGTGATAAGTAAGTACTTCGGGATTGACCCTGACTGGGTCACTGCAGTGTTAAAAGACACCAGCCACTATTCATTTGGAGGAGCAGGCAGAGAGGATGACTTCTTCGAGAACATCCAGCAGCTTGAAGAGGAGCAGCTTGTGGGAAAAGAAATTGCCAATCCATGGGCAACGCGGGGTGTCGGCGGCTGGGCGATGATGTTTCTGCTCTTTACACTCACTGCCTCATCATCTTCCCTCTTTGAGGAAAAGAAGAGTGGAGTTGTAGTCAGGCTCCTCGCCTCTCCGATTTCCCGGGCTCAGATTCTCTGGAGCAAGTATCTTTACAACATGTCGCTCGGCTTCATTCAGCTGGTTGTTTTGTTTGTCGGTGGATCGATTCTCTACAAAATTGACATCATTTCAAATTTCCTTAGTCTTCTCCTGATCGTCGTTGCAGCCGCTACGGCTTGCACAGCGTTTGGCATGTTGCTCTCGGCGGTGAGCAAAACATCGGCTCAAGCGAACGGATTGGGCACATTCTTGATTCTTGCTATGAGTTCCATTGGCGGGGCCTGGATTCCTACCGCTCTGATGCCGGATTTCATCCAGACGATCAGCAAGGGGACGATCGTGTACTGGTCAATGGATGGCTTTCTAAAGGTGCTCTGGTCTGGGGCTCCCGTTGGTGCTATTCTACCACACCTTGGAATTCTCCTCGGGATCGCCGTCACCATCACCAGTGTCAGCCTCTGGCGGTTCAAGAGGGGACATGTGTTCTGAGGTTTCCCTGGATTGCGCTAGGTTTTCCCGAGCATGCTTTTCCTCGTTGCTTTTCCATCCCCGGTTTAGTGGGTTTTTTCTGTTTTTTTCAAGGGATCATTCCTACCCTAATCACTCTCATCATCCGGGACCCATCCCATGCAAGATGAGCTTCTCAAACATCTCACCGAAATCAGCGATTGGATCTGGGGACCGCCGTTACTGATTCTCCTCGTAGGAACCGGGATCTATCTAACTCTGCGCCTGCGGGGACTGCAGTTCTGGTCACTGTGGGACTCCCTCTACCTTGCTCTCATCAAACGACGAGAAGAGGGAGACTCCCCGGGCGACATCACTCACTTTCAAGCGTTGATGACGGCCCTAGCAGCAACAGTTGGAACAGGCAATATTGCCGGCGTTGCAACAGCAATCGCAGTCGGTGGACCGGGTGCTCTCTTCTGGATGTGGGTCACTGGATTAGTCGGGATGGCCACGAAGTATTGTGAAGCGGTCCTTGGGGTGAAGTACCGCGAAGTCGACGCCTACGGTACGATGAGCGGAGGCCCGATGTACTACATCTCGAAAGGGTTGGGCTGGAAATGGCTCGGCGCGCTCTTCGCGCTTTTCGCCTCGATTGCAGCGTTTGGCATCGGGAATATGGTGCAGTCGAATTCCGTCGCCGACGCTGTAACCAGTGCCTTCGGTGTCCCCACATGGATCACTGGCATCATTCTCGCCGTCGCGACAGCGTTGGTGATCCTCGGTGGAATCAAGAGCATTGGGAGGACGACACAGATCCTCGTCCCCTTCATGATTCTTTTCTACATGCTTGCTGCCCTCGTCGTAACGGTTTTGAATTACGAGGGAATCCCCGCCATCTTTATCTACGTCTTTAGAGATGCTTTTACTCCATCCGCGGCCTCGGGGGGTTTTGCCGGTGCGACGGTGATGCTGACAATCCGGATGGGAGTAGCCAGAGGGCTTTTTTCGAACGAATCCGGTCTCGGAAGCGCCTCCATCGCTGCGGCTGCTGCCCAGACGAAACACCCCGTCACTCAGGCGCTCGTCTCAATGACCCAAACCTTCATCGATACCATTGTTGTTTGTAGCTTTACCGGGTTCGTCATTATCTCTTCCGGGGTCTGGGATACTGGACTTACGGGTGCACAACTGACAACGGCCGCTTTCAGTCACGGACTTCCGGGGACGAGCGGCGGGATCGTAGTAGCGCTCGGTCTCATCTTCTTTGCCTACTCGACGATCCTCGGCTGGAGTTACTATGGGGAAAAGGCTCTTGAATATCTTCTCGGGCCGAAACTGGTCAAGCCGTACCGAGTGCTCTTTTGCATCTTCGTTTTCGTCGGAGCGATGGTTAAGCTCAATGTGGTCTGGACAATCGCCGATATCATGAACGGACTCATGGCATTTCCGAACCTGGTCGGGCTACTTGGTCTTGCTGGAGTCGTTGCGGCACAAACGCGAAACTACTTTCAGAACAAAGCGGGTTGATCGTGAACTTCCGTTGCGGGGTCATGGAGATTTGAGCTTCCAGTCTGAGAATATGGCAAGTCCGACGACCCTGCATCCGAGTTTTTTCAGCCACCCTGCTACCACCTGATTCGAGTTGTGGAGGGCACAGTACCGCTTTGGATGATGTACAAATTCCAAGTCATAAGCCGAGTTGTAAATTCGGGTGTCGATTTGGTCCTGGAAGAGGCTGTCAAGTTCCTCTCTCAACACGTCGACTCCGGAACGCTCGACGATGATCACGAAAATTTCTTCACTGCCTACCCGGACGCGCTGACGAATATTCTCAACTGAAACCGGACCTTCCAGCTCCCGCCTCCCCATCCCGGCTTGCGTTGGCCAGAAGAGCGCCCCGGCGCCGCGAAAGACATTCGTTTTCATCAAGGCATACAAGGCCCAATCTCCATAGGAGTAGCGGATCATCGTCCCGCGATCTGTGGAGAGAACGAGGCTCGCATGTCGACCGTGATCGAGGACAGCAACCGGCTGAGGATCTGAAACCTCTAGGGGTGGAATGATGGTACTCGCACAGGCAGTCGGACCTATCGCCATCATCAGAAGTGCGATGGTAATAGTGCACCTTTCTATGAGGATTTTCCCCGATGCGTCTGCCCACGACACACCTGTTCCCCACTGCTTAACCCGTGAGAGAGGTGTTATCGATGCACGTGAGCTCATGCCGAATAGATGAAGTCCGTCAAGCCCTCGAGGTCCAATAGCTGCAAGTTGGTATGCCGCCGGTCGCCCTCTGATAGCAAGAATCGGAGAGAAAGTGCCCCTTGGCTTGTTGAATTTGCCCGCAGAGCTCTTCCGCATGGGCCTGACATTTCACAAGCCACAAAGATCCATGAACGCGAATGGATCCCAGCGAGATTGTTTGAGAAGAAAAGCTGTCACTTCAGAGGCTTTTGACTTCTCCGTTAGCTTCTTAGCCTCCTCGTGCAGGTCCGGAAACGTCGCGTGGTCTCCAACCTTCCTCCACCAGTACTTGCTGCTCGAGAAATCTCCCACCCGCCGATGCATGATGGCGTGCCAGAAAGCCGCTTCGCTCATCTCTAACTATTGAGTAATGCAGTGGCAATGTTCTAGTTCGTCATGGCGGAGCCAGAGGCCAGCCAGACAAAGGCGAGCAGAGCTATTATGGACAAGTCTTTCTGGTGCGAAGAACTTTTCAAGACCCGTCGAGTTGAGTCGCACCGCAAGTGCCTTGTTGGGCTTGTTGGGATCGATGGGCATGCGACTCCTTTTTTTGAGGAATATGGATATCGCTAGGGGAAGCCTCGGGCGGTCCTGATCTATCATTGCAGCCACCCTATTTCTGGCTTCGTAGTGCAGGAACAAACTTCCACACCAAACCCGCTGCGATGAGGATGATAAGACCGTTCAAGATTACGCCAGCAGGTTCGTCAAGGATTTCAGCTACTGTTCCAATCCACAGTGCACCAATGGGCATGAAACCAAAGAAAATCAGGCT
>JBBIJH010000069.1:0-12593 GCA_037446075.1 Ignavibacteriales bacterium | reverse complement strand
GGGTGTTCGTCAAGCTCCATTTCCCATTCCGTCAGCTTGACATAAATTTCGAGCCACTCGTCCCAGCCGGGAGACGACATCAGGGTGGAGGAGATGTTCTGAAACTCCTGCACATAATCTCGGGAGACGTACTCCCTCTTGATCTTTTTCTGCTCGAGGAATTTCTTGCATGTAAGAAGGATCTGACTCGGATTCACCGGCTTTGTCAAATAGTCGCTGATCTTGCTGCCGATGGCTTCCTCCATGAGACTTTCGGCCTCGTTCTTCGTGACCATCACGACCGGTAGATTCGGACGGATTCGCTTGATCTCAGCCAGTGTTTCCAATCCGCCCATGCCCGCCATCATCTCGTCGAGGAACACCAGATCGTAAGGGTGATCCTTGACCATCCCAATCGCGTCTTCGCCGTTCGTGGCCGTGGCAACCTCGTACCCCTTCTCACTCAGAAATAAGAGATGGGACCGAAGAAGGTCGATTTCATCATCAATCCAAAGAATATTCGCTTTTCTTTCCGCCATCGTTAGATCTTCTATAACCCCTCAGCCCACGAAACACACTGATAAAGAAGCTTTGTCATCGTCTAGTTGTTTCGGGTATCTGGAGCATTTAGTGAGCCGAAGGGTCATGTGAGTACTTATGATGTTTTTTTTCTCTAATATAACTTATTAATTTTCGCCATGAGAATCAACGCGCCAGTAAATCTGTCCTTACTGGATCGTGATTCGGATATCAAGCCCGGCCTCGTTCGTTTTGGTTCCCGGGATACGGGACGCACCACGGTCCGGCTGAACGCTCGTATAACGGTAGAACAGAGAGGCAGAAACGCGAGTGCTCAGCACATACTTGATTCGGGGTTCGAGAACAGTTCTTGAAAGGCCTTCCAACGGAATTCCTCCACCTTCGATTTTTGCCACGTCAAAGGTTTTCCTGCTATTCCGAGAGTACGTGTAGGAGAGAGTCATGTCGATATCGTTCGTGAGAGATAGACCGAAGAAGGGAATCGCAAATCCGCGCCTGCTGAAATTTGCCGAGAGGCTCAACTCGCGCGAGACGGTTTCGACGATGTTCCTCGAAGCTGTACTCAGATCGTAGGTAGTTGTTGCATTGTACCGGAAGGTAGCGCCGAAGTTTCCTTTGAAGAAATCTTGGAAGGTGATGGTCACACCTGCAAAGGGTGTGAAGCCGTATGTCAATCTCTGCGATTCTGTGATTTGGCCTATGCCGAGGCTGCCGCGCCAACGTCTCGAGAATGTGGATGAATACGCGTGATCGAGCGTCACACGACTTGCGATTTTGTTTATGTAGGGAAACCGTTCTAAGCCGTCCCAGCGGATGGTCCAGTTGGCACGCGGAACGAACTGGCCAAATACTTTCTTCAGAATTGGAAACGTCTCAAACCCCTCCTCAAAGGCTTGAGCGAGCTTTTCTTCATCAGGACGACGATCCGTCGTGTCGGCTCTGAACGCTTCGAATTTATTGGCCACCTCGGCGATGTCATTCTTGAAGAGTCGGATGGAGAAGATTTCCGGGAACGTAAAGTACGAACGCTCCACATCCCCTGTCGTCACGACGCTACGGACGGTGACGACTCCAAGGGAATCTGAGGTCAGGGTTTCATTTCGGTTATACGACCAACCCACCTTCCAAGAGAGATCGATCCGAAAGCCGCGGAAAAGCTCGCGTGACATTTTGAAATCCAGCTTGTTCGACTGGGTGAAATTATCGACGAGATTTCCGTTGGGGGCACGCAGTCCGCGTTCCCTGTCCACACCGATGAACGGGAAACTGTTCTTGAACCTGACGCCTCTGATCTCAGCGCTCGGGTCTGTAATGAACCCGAGTTGATACAAGCGAGAAGGCCCGTTTTCCGGCAAGCTCTTTTGGAAGAATGGAATCCGACCCCAGAAATTGTCAAAGCCGGTTCTCCCACGGAGCCCATTACTCTGCGTGGAATTCTGCTGGCTGAAATTGACATTGATGTTTTCGAAGTCCAGCAGGGGGACCTTCAAGAGCACTCTGAAGATTTCCCTTAGGGGAAATCCCCCTCCCTCCTCCTTCTGAGTTGTATCTCTGGCAGCTCCAGCCGCCGGCTGAGATTGGGCAACTGCCTCTTCCTTCTTTTCTGGTTGTTCTTCCGGTTGAACTTGCCTCTCCTCTTTCGGAGGCTCTTTCTGTTCCACCACCTCCGGCGGGAATTCCCTTTCTGCTCTCTCTCGTTCTGTTAACCTTCTCTCAAGTGGAGGGCCGGAAGAAACGGCAGAACCGGGAGTTTTTTCCGAGGCAAACCACGGGTCAGTGAACTGTTTGAGACGGAAGTTCAACCCAAGACCGAAACTGGAAGTCACAGAGCTGCTCTTCCCAAGCGGTCCTTGCTGAAAATTGTTCTGCCATCGATAGTCTGAGCGATAGTTAGTGGTGAAGTCTAGGAACCGGTCGAGACCGAGAATCTTGGGGACTCGGATCTGCGGGGTGAGCGAAAAGTGCTGGTTGTAGTTGAAGTCAAGGCCGAAGTCGATGAATTTCGCACCGAAGAAAATATCATCCACAATTCGCGAGAAGGGGCGCTGGTTTCCGGCACTGTCGGTCTCGAGATGAACAAGACTACTGGCGACGTCCAGCCCATAGTCCGTATTCAAACCAAAGAGATTTGAGTCGAAGAGCTTCCACGCGAAGGAGAAGGATCGATCTGCAGTGAAGTTCCGAATGGTCGGCTTGACGCCTTCTTGCGTTCGAACTTTTTCCCTCGTCTGGGCTCGTTGCGCCCCAACTGCCCATGAAAAAGAACTGGGAGTATAATAAAGCCGGAAGCTGCGGAAAAACCAAAAAGGAGGGACGTACCCCAGGACACCGCTGAAGGGTGCAATCGAGTTTTCTCCCCTGAACCCTACATTATAAGAAAGCTTGCCCGACCATGCCCAACTATTCCGGGCGGCAATAATGGGTGTGCGCTCTGAGATCGAGTTATAGTTGAAGCCAAGCTGGAGTCGGTTAAAGGTATCCCGGATGTACCACTTTTGACTCGGAAGCTGCACTCTGATCACGGGTGCTGCCCACGTATCCGACACGCGGAGAGTCTGAGAAGCTATGAGCACAGAGTCGCTGATTTCTTTCACCCGCTGCTCGGATTGACCTCGCGAGGCGGCAAGCTCTCCTTCTCGCCTTGCCGCTTCTGCAACGATTACGTCCGTGCCCGGCAGATACCGTGGCTTGCTCAAACCTTCGACGTGGCTGTAGGAGACCGGAATAGTAGTCCCCGCCCAGCTCTGGGGAAGAAACCTCTCAAGGGAAACACTTGCATTCACTGCCCAGTTAACACCCGTGCTTCTTGAACCGAAGCGCTGATCGAGGGCGTGGAAAGTGGGATCAATCTTTGAGATGTTGATCCCGATCGAGCCAAGGTCGGCCAGCTTGATCCCGGCATCGACGCGGTAGGCGGCACCGGGGTCATCATCCACACCCGAAAGCCGAAGTTCATTTACCCACACTTGTCCAGAGACCAGCTTGCCGGGCTGCCCTTTGTTCAGAGGATTTTCAATCCCGACTGCCAAGAACTTTATTTGTGTAAGAGTCGGATTCCCTCTCACACCGTACTTTGATCCCGGAGGCCCTCCTCGAACCGGGACTTGAATAAACCCGACACGAGCTGAATCTCTCCCCTGCTTGACAGAGGTGATTTCGGCAAAGATAATCTCAACGTTGTTCTCGATTTCCCAGCCTTTTGTGTTCAGATCATTTACATTCGCGGGATGGACGGGCGCTCGGTATTCGTAGTAGTTCAATGAATCCAGACCAAAACGTAGAAAAAGTTCAAGGTCATAATAGGAAGTGTCCTTGTACTCGAGACCCGGGTCCCCGCGAACAAACATCTTCATGCTCCGATAATTGAAAACATCAAGCGGACGGAAGGAGAAGTAACGAAAGGCTTGGCGAGACTCTCCATCTGGTATGTCCTTGAACACGAGAGCCATGGATTGTTCGTTGGCAAAGATTTGTTGGTCGGGCCGCGTTCGATCGCGCTCGCGTATCACTCCGGGTGGACTCCTGTAGTCCAGATTGTCCTCGAGGTTCACCGTTGTCACCGAAAAGGTGCTATCGTTCTTCTTTGCTTCCTGCCAATAATTGCCCACAAGGTTGAAGTCCGCAACGCGCACAAGGACTGGTTCATCCATCCCCGTGAACCACACGCGGATGAATTCCACGACCGAAAAGCTCGGCTCCCCCACCCTTCTTGTATACTCAATCAGAGGGATCCGGACTTGATACCAACCGTTCACGCCTCCTCCAACAATCAGTGGATTTCTCTTGGCCCCACCGGTGGTGTCCAGATCGACCTCGTACTCGAAGTAGCTATTCAAGAGATCCACAATACCGTTTCTATTCAAGTCCTCCGTGTCGGGGAAGCGGCCAGACTCGCTCGCTCCATTTCCCTCCGTTCCATTGATGTGTGTGAAGTCCAGAGACCCTGTACTGTAGGCCCAGTCATCTCCACTCGGATCGTCGCCCAGGTTCGGGTAAAGGAGCCGTTCCTGTGCATCCGTCAGACCATCAATTCCGACATCCTCCCCGTCGTTGAGGATGCCGTTCCTCACAGGGAAATTTGGATTGATGCCGTCCTCAGAATCCAGCTTCCCATTCGGGATCACATCCTCGTCGATCTGACCGAGGTCGATCAGCATCTTTCCGCCACGCGGGTTGCCATAGACCTTGATCCACAGCTCGATGAAGTTGATGTTCTCATCCACAAGATTGTAGGCAGTGGCGGACAGAGGGCGCATCAGCCCGCCCCAGTTTCTCCGCCGGTCAGCAAGGAGCGGTTTGTAATTGAATTCTCCGCGGAGAGAGGGATCGTAGTCAATGTTCAAGACCGTAACTTGTTCCTGTCCTTGGGCTACTGTTTTCTGCGGCCAGATCTCGGAAACAAGAACGTCACTCGGAATGATGTTGTACCAGATCGTCTTCGCCTTGTAGGACATTTTCACCGAGTCCGGGACTGGATCTCCAAATTTAGGGTCGACGCCATCGATGTATCGAGGGACACTCGTGTAATGCCATGCGAGGTAGCTCGTTCCGAGTGGGATCGTCCGCTTGATGCCTTCGAAGTCATCAATGTAAGCAACGCCTTTTCCTCCATCAATAGGAATCGGGCTTTTCTTCGTATTCGGGTCGGGACTCATATAAGCCGCTTCCGCACGGAGCGTGACGGTGGAAGGAACTTGAGTTCGAATCAACGGCAAGGCGTTGATCGCACGCGTGAGGAATCCAGCCTCGAAGTTTGTGCTCGCATCAATTCCGAGAATTGTATTACTGATCGGCTCTTCATTCAGACGAACTTTGTCGCTCAATGTCTGCTGGTTCAGATTCATCAGTGTGAAGCCGAGATTCATGCGCGGTCCTAACTGGTACTCTCCCCGCGCGCCGAGCAAGGTCTTCGACGCAAGCTGCAAGATGTCGTTCTGCTCATACCGGATCTGGAGGTTGGCGCCCGGAACGAGAGCAGCCTCGTTCCGCACAATCAACTGCCCTGTACTATAATCGATTACATAATCCGTATTCGGTGCCAGTTTTCTCCCGTCGAGAAGTACCTCCACACTCCCATCCACAAGGTTGAACCCGAGATTGTAGGTTGAGGTCACACCTGCAGAATATTTTCCCTTGATGATGAAGCGATCCTTTGCGTTATTGTTGCGTGCTGCGGTAACGGTAGTATCGTATACGTCGGCGTATACGAAGGAGTCCGCAGGAGCGGGCACGTTGTTCTCCTGGAAATACTTGATGATCTGCTCGCGGAAAGGCTCCAGAGATGGAAAAATGATCTCGCCACGCGCTTGATCAATGGTGAGCCCGGGGATGAAATCAAATTTGCCGTCGGCCGGCCCTGTCCCAGCTTCATCCGTTCGATCAAGGCGAAACACCTTCAAGAGGTTGTGCTGTAAGATATTATCCTGAGGTTCCCGGCCGGGAAGCTGGTAGTAGACGTTCAGCTCAAAGTTCTCCTTCTTGATATCGCGCCCGCCAATTGGATAAATATTCTTCAGCATCAAATCCCATGCAGCCTTGAATTGGGGGATGAGGTTCCTCGGCTTCACAAGTTTTAGGACCAATCGCTGGGATGTGTCGCGGACGACGTTCGTGAAATCCCCGTAAAACAAATCATCCGCTGGCCCAGGCCCGTTCTCCACTCGATAAGCCACCGCGATCGCTTGTTCATTCTGGAGACTTGTATTCAGCGTGATAAAGCCCGTCTGAGGATGAAGAGCAAACTGGTCTCGGTTCAGCTTAATGAAGCGCCCGACTTCTACTTGACCGGGCACGCTCTCTTGAATATTCCGCAGAGATGCCGGATAGCCGTCGGGTGGCCGAGGAGAGAGGTTGATGTAAGCAACAACGTCTCGTTCGTTGGGATCATCCTGACCGAGTCGGGTGACCCACACTTCGATGTCAACAACTTGCAGATTCGGGTTGATGACAGGAACGAAATTGTCATAATACGGGCTAAACTGTCGTCGGTAGAGCGTGTCCAGGAAGAAGTGGTTCGTCGAGTACTGATAAGCCTTCAATTCAAATTCCTTTGCCTGCGAGCCGCCACTTACGGTGAATTCATTTGTCTGCCCCTTCTTTTGGGACGCGACAGTCGTCAACCGAAGCGGGCCCATCTGCATCGCTGCCTTGAAGCCAAAGAGTGCCTGACTGCTTCCAATGAAAGAAGCTGGCGTGGCAAGAGAAACATTCCCTGCTTCTACGCTTTGAACAATCTCATCATCATAACCCGTATATTTGATCTTCAGTGAATTCTCGTACTCAAACACCCGCTGCGTATTCCAATCAGCGTTAATGTTCAGCTTCTCTCCGACGGTCCCACTGACGTTGATCTGGACATCCTGGTTAAAATCCGGCTCGTTTCGGACATTGCCCAGACGGGAAATCGTCGCTTGCTGAGTTTGCTGATTGCGGAATCCGGCATGGATATCCACGATCCCCGAGATGTGGAGATTGATCCCTCGACCTCCAAACAGACTCAGGATCGGGTTTGGGGGGATGGGAATTTCAATATTCGTGACGCTACCCAAAAGCTGGGAAAGCTCGTCCTTCTCTTCCTTCATCTTGTACTTGTAGGCTAACTCTTCGAGCCCTTGCCTCGTTGCGTATGCATAACTCAGACGAATGTAGTCACCTAGAGGCACGACGAGTGGGATCTTCACATCCTTTTCTCCGACCGTCTCCCGGATGATGACTTTGGTACCCGTTGAATCCAGGGTCACCTGTCGACTATAGATAGAAGCTGGGCTTCTCAGAAAGAGTGGATGCGTGCGTCGAGGAAAAACTGCAACCTCTGGGGAATCCTTGCGCTCGTAGGTGAAGTGCTTCAGCCGCGCGGTGGAGTCTGTTGGAAAAGCGTGCTCGTACCCGATGATGTGGCCCAAGGAGTCACGGATCGCTCCAGTCGTATCACGCACGATCCGAGGTCGTCTGTGAAGGCGATCAAGCCTGCGGGAGCGAGCGGGCACTGTATCCTGGGCCACATGAAGACCCACGTCCTCCAAGATGGAATTGGAAGGAGAATTTGCAATGAGGGAATAGCTTCCCTGGCTTCCACTTTCCTCGAGAGAAGGTGATCCGTTCCCCAACCCCAGGAATACAAGCGGCCAAGTCAGCAGAAAGATACGAACAGTAGGACCTGAGACTCGGTGTGTTCGGCTATTGGATTGCCCGGTCAACAATGTATCTTTGCTCAGTTGAACCCGTTTCCCACATCTCCAGAAGAGAAAATGAAGAACCTTCCCCCTCGCAAGAGCATCATCGAGGAAGGATGCTTTCTCTCACTCTCCAGATTCTAACCGGTAGCAATCGAGCCGTTGCGCCCTCCACGCATGGATGAAACCGTCGACAAGATAGTACCAAAAACTAAAATAAATATCAAGCAGCCATCCTCGCCGCGCGAATCCAGAAAATTGAAAAATGAACGCGATCTTCGTATATTGGATTGAATTCAGTGGCATAGAGCCGAAGTCGATCTACCGACCGATGATCCTGTATCGGTACATACTCCGTTCCCATCTGGCTCCCTTTCTGTTTTCCCTTGTGGTGCTCATTCTCATTTTCCTCCTTCAGTTTGTCATGAAGTTCATCGATCAACTTGTCGGAAAAGGATTGAGTACCTGGGTGATCTTCGAGGTCATTGTCCTGAACCTTGCCTGGATGCTTGTCCTTGCGGTTCCGATGTCTGTCCTTGTAGCCACGCTGATGGCATTCGGCAATCTCTCCGCCAACCATGAGGTCACCTCGATGAAAGCGGCGGGCGTTAGCCTCGTTCGAATGATGACGCCCGTCCTCGTGGCAGCTGCGGTAGTGACGGTCCTGCTCTTCTTTTTCGACAACGATGTCCTCCCCGAAGCAAATCACAGAGCGAAGACCCTCATGATCGACATTCGGCGAAAGAAACCGACATTGACACTTCTGCCAGGATTGTTTTCGCAGGAGATCACCGGATACAGTATCCTCGTGCGCAAGACGTTTGAACCCTCCAACGATCTAGAGGGAATCACGATCTACGACTACACGGACCCAAAGGCAAGTGTTCTGACCACGGCGGAGCGAGGGACAATTTCGTTCTCTGCCGACTACCGCAACGTGATTATGGATCTCCAGAACGGGGAGATCCACGAACTTGCCACCGACCGATTCAAGGAATATCGGCGCATCCGTTTCGAAAAACATCGCATCGCCATGAAAGCCGAGGGTTTTGAATTCGAGCGGTCTCCTGACAATGCCTTTGCCCGAGGTGACCGTGAGCTGAACATCCAGGCAATGGTGGTTTTTGTCGACAGCCTAAGATCCGTGAACGCTGCAATTGGAAAACGAATCGAAGATCTCAACACACAGCTCTCACTGCTTCGTTCGACCGGGCGTCCCGCCGGAGACGTGGATTCCGCCTTTGCTCGCCAAGATTCCCTCGCGCGAACCCGGGCGGTCGAAGCAATGATCCAGAGTGAGCAAAGCCGTATTGAGTACAATAACATCCGAATCGATCAGTACATGGTTGAAATTCATAAGAAGTACGCAATCCCAGCTGCGTGTCTCGTCTTTGTTCTCGTCGGTGCCCCCCTCGGGATGATGGCACGGAAGGGAAGCTTTGGCGTCGCAGCAAGTCTAAGTCTCGGGTTCTTCCTCTTCTACTGGGCGTGCCTGATCGGCGGCGAGAAGCTTGCTGACCGCGGCCTCGCTACTCCGTTCCTAGGCATGTGGGCTGCAAACATCATTCTTGTGATCCTTGGCGTTTATCTCACCGTTCGGACGAGCCGCGAGACGTCTTTCTTTCACTGGGAGAAGCTTCGAAGACTCATCCCTGAACGCTGGCTCACGCCATCGAGCGAGCCTGAGGAGAATCTCTGAGTTCTCGTTCAATGAAAATCCTCGACCGTTATCTTATTAAGCAGTTTCTTCTGACAGCGTTGTTCGGGCTTGTTGCCTTTGTTGCAATTTTCGTCGTCGTCGACATGATGGAAAACCTCGACGACTTCATCGACAAGAAGGCAACGTTTCACATCATCCTCCGATACTACCTTTACTTTATGCCCGAGATCATTAAGCTGACGCTTCCCGTCGGCATGTTGCTCTCCAGCCTTTTTACCACTGGTCGGCTTTCGACGCTCAATGAGCTGACGGCCGTGAAATCTAGTGGCGTAAGCCTTTACCGTTTCATGACGCCCCTGCTCATCGTAGCCTTTTTCATCAGCGCGGGTGCAATTTTCTTCAACGGCTGGGTTGTCCCGTTTGCTAACAAGAAAAAGTTCTCCCTCGAGCGCATCTATCTCCAGAAGCATCTTGAGTCACAGGGACGGTATAACATTTTCATCCAGGAAAGTCCGACTCGTATCGTCGCCATTGGCTATTTTGATGATGAGGACAACATTGCTCATCGTGTCAGCCTCCAGGATTTCAGTGATACGAACAGCACCGTTGTCGTCGAGCGCCTCGACGCTCCTGTGATGATCTGGGAAGCGTCTTCCCGCTCTTGGTTTCTTCGGAATGGGATCAGACGCGTCTTCACAGAGAACCGAGAATTTGCCGAGGCATTTGACTCTTGGCCTGTCGTCCCACTCCATTTCAAGCCGGAAGACGTCGCGAAGAAGCAACAAAAACCGGATGAAATGGACTATCCGGAACTAAAAGAGTTTATTGAAAATCAACGAAGAAGTGGTAACGATGTGTCTCGGTGGATGGTCGACCTCTACGGTAAGATTTCGTTCCCCTTTGCAAGCTTCATTGTGGTTTTGTTCGGGGTCCCGTTTTCCTCCCAGAAACGACGGACAGGCTTGGCGGCTGAGTTTGGAATCAGCATCGGCTTCTGTTTCATTTACCTTCTCTTCATGAAAACGAGCCAGGTCTTCGGCTACAACGGCTCTCTGGATCCTTTCGTTACGGCGTGGCTCGCGAACTTCATTTTCCTCGCAGCGGGCATTGCGAACCTCTTTCGAGTCCGCAAGTAGGCCTTACCAGCGAACCTGAATCGTTGCCGTTGGTACTGCTTCCACTCCAAATGGTGTACGCTGCAGTTTCATGCCCACCTCGGCATGGACGTTGTTATAGCGCGTTGCACTCCATGCAGCATCCGCCGCGCTCAAGATATGATTCACAACCACGACGAGCACGGCTGTGCTGGCTACATCATAAAAATCGTTGGCCTCTCCCCTCATCCTGGAATATCTCTTGAACATCTCAGAGATATTCGTCTCCGAGATGTCTTGATCACGGTCGGCGTCCCTCCATCCGGGATTGTACTGCGGATACTTGCCAATGAGCTCGTAGTACTGTTGGTCCCCGTATGGAGGAAGAGAGTGGGAGAAGAATCCTCCGAGCTTCCGTTCACACTCGTTCAACTGGGCCCAATTTACTCGCTTCCACGGCGGAAGGTTGACGTCAGGATTGATATTGATTGAGCAGCCCTTGAATGAGTTCAACCACGACGCATAATCTACGACGCTCCAGTTCGCGTCTGCAAAATTCTGGAAGTCAGCCGTTGCCCGATCTCCCTTCTTGTTATACGCGAAATTCACCGCCCAGGCAATTACCTCCGCGGCAAAGAAAACGCCACTTTTGATGTAGCTTTTCGAATAGAACTCTCCAGCCCCGGGGAGGACACCTGAGAGTAAAGCAGCGAGGGCAGCAGATTTCCTGTCTATGTTGCTCTGATCGTCTGAGGAAGCTCTTGATGCTGTGATGCCCTTCTGTCCTAGACTGCTCGATTGCATTGAAAAAAAATCGACGCTTGGATCTCCCGTGTATTGGCGAATTCGTTGATCGCCCCCACCCTTGACGAGACTCCTCTTGACGTTCTCGCCTCCAAGTGCGAGTTGGAAGAGAGCGAAATCTAAGCACAGGAAGAACAGAACAGATTTCAGAAATCTCATCGGATGATATCCTTCCTCAAATTGCTCTTTGCCTCATGCTCACCCTCAAACCTCGCAGGGCTCACCCGACCTGTTCGGTTTCAGGCACAATCAACTTGTGTTTCTAATTCAACTCGAACCCAAACAGCACTCCGAAATAGAACCTCCATTCTTTCCCGTATGTGACCGGGATGCCGTTGATGATGCGGGTGAAACGGTCGAAGCCATAGGAGGCATTGAAAAAGATTCGTGTCGGATAAGAGTAGAACGAATATCCCTCCAGCCTCAACTCGATACCTGCATCTCTCTTAAAATTTTTCAGTCGGGCGCCATCGCGATCCCAAACGTCGCCGTAGTCGCCATAGACGGAAGCATAGAGCTTATCAAGATAAAGGTGAAGCAACCGCCGGTCGATTTCTCTCAGAACCGGGAACCGATACGTGAGGTTCAGCATGGCGAATTTGTTCCCGCCGAGGGAGTAGTAAGGATACCCTTTCATACCGATCAACCCACCGACGTAGAAGTCGAAGAAATCGTCAACCTGTGGCCCAAAGATGTTTCCTCCGCGCAGATTTGCCGTCAGCGTGTAGGCACGATTCGGCAGCGGTAGATGTTCTCGCCAGCTTCCCTCGATACGGTAGAACCGGAAACGCGTGTATCGAGGCTGAAGCCCTGTCGTGGTGACCTCATAGTCTCCTGTCGAATTGAAGTTGCTAAACTCGTAGCCGTAGCGGAGTTCTACTTTTCGGCCGAGAGGATTAATCTCTTGATCCCGCGAAGGAATAATGGCGTTGTAAGTCCAGCCTACGGAGAGGTTGTTCCCAATGAAGTACAGATCGCTTGATGCGGGCACAAGGAAGGGTGGGAGACCGGGCACGATGAAACTTCCTACGTTCGCATTGTAACGGCTGTGCGTATAGGTGATCTTCAGATCGTTCTTGGCTGATAGAATCTTCTGCCTCCAGTTGATCTCGAATTGGAGGAGACTGTAGGTGACATCCACATCGATTGCCAATAAGGGAAGCTCGATTTTTCCTCTTGTCTTCCGGCTCGTACTGTAAACAGAGAAGTCAAGCGTTGGCTGGAATCCAAGATCGTAGAAAAGAGGGAGTCGGTCCTTGTATTCGAACGTGAAAAACAAGTCTCGTTCTCCGAGCCTGTTGACCCCTCCACCTCCGAAAATCCCATATTTGCCGAGGACGTCGG
>JBBIJH010000068.1:0-12727 GCA_037446075.1 Ignavibacteriales bacterium | reverse complement strand
CATCACGGCCTTAAATTTATGGAAACCGGCATAGGTAAACTCGTGCATCTCCGTTGTTGATTGTGAATGGATGGTTGATTAACTTAGAGAGCAAACAAAACGGTCGTGCCCTTGGGTACGAGAGGTGAGCAGCCTCATTAACCGTTTGTTTGCAATGTACTGGGCGGTGCTACAACACCGCCCTTTGTTCCTACATGTAAACTTACTTCAGTCGCACAACGCTCGTTTTTCCTTTCATCTGGTTAGTGGTTTACCTCCCTCGCAAAACAACTGTTTTCTCACCGTCAGCCACCCCAAAACAAATGCCTGATTCTCATCAACCCACCCCCCGGCATAGTGAGTATTCTGTCGCACGAGGGCAGAGTATTCAAACCAATCGGTGCCGTTGTAGTGAACGAGTAATCCAATAGCTCCTGCCACGAAGAGGTTATTATCATCTGTTCCGAAGACTGCTGCTGTGTTTTTGATATTGCTATATCGCTTGATCCATTGCGTGCCATTCCATTGGAACAGTCCATAACTATCTACGGAATAGACTGTACCAGTGGGCAAGACTGCTAATCTGAACGCTCCCCATTTGCCGCCGCGGTCACCTTCGCTTCTGACAAACGTATCGTGTAGCGTCCACACGTTGTTTCCGCGACGGAAGAAATAGTAGGTCCACCGGAGAAACATCTCTGGAGGAATCACCTCGTATGCGGCACCAAGCATGAGCATTTCACCCGAAGGTGTTCGAGCAATGCTAGTGAGTTGAAACGTTGCGCCGGGCGGCATACTAACAACGACGGAGTCTTTTTTCCATTGTATACCATCGTAGTGAAGAAGGGTACCGTTCCAACCGCACGCCCACACATCGTTAGATGCGTTCATCCAAACGGACAATAAAGAGTAACTCTCGGACGGAGCGTGTTGCTCAGTCCACTTATTACCATCAAAATGAATGATGAAGCTCGCGCCCGATATGAAAGGAGGGCGATTGCCAACAGCGAAGATGTTATCCCCGCTCAGCCCGTGAATATCTTTTAGATCAAACGGCGCAGGGATTGTTCCTCCCTCAAACTGTCCCAACTTCACATTTGTCCATTTGTTGCCGTCAAAATGCCACATTGTGCCTGCCGACCCAGAGCTGTGCCCAACGGCATAAAGATTGTTCGCAGAAGTCCCCCATATCCTGTCCAATAAGATTTGGTTAGGAAAAATGTATAACGTATCAATCGTCCACGTGTAGGTGCGAGGGTCTTTGGTTAGCTCTGGGCCTGTGGGGGACTTCTCGCACGTAACGCTCAGAGAAAGGGTAAAAAGAAGAAGGGCGGCTTTATTATGAGTCATGGCGGTCCTCCGGAGACTCGTTTCTATAGGTGAGCAGTCCAAATATAACACAATTTAGCGCAGAAATCAAGGAATCTTCTCGGAGAAATATCGCACTCTTATGCGATCCTCAGTGGAACCTGAGGGATACCTTCTCATCGCGGAGGCGAGAGATTATCCCGAGCGAGAAAACATCTGCCGCGAGATACCTGGGACTCCCGAATTCTTTTGACTCTTCCATCGGAAAATGCTATACTACCAAAGGATGATACCATGAGCGACTCCGAGCTCTCACGCTTCCTCCAGGAAAACAGGGATCGTCTTTCCCCACTCCTGATCCTCACACACGATTACCCCGACCCGGACGCCCTTGCCTCTGCGTTTGCGCTCTCCCACCTGGCAGGAGAAGGATTTGGTATCCGCGCAAAGATTGCGTACGGAGGCACTATCGGTAGGATTGAAAACCAGGAGATGGTGAGACTTCTCAGAATCCCAGCCCATAAGGTTCACTTGTCCGACTTTAAGACCTTTCCAAATATCGCCCTTGTGGATACACAACCAAGTTTTGGTAATAATCCATTTCCTCCAGCAAGAAGGGCTACGCTTGTGATCGATCAGCATGCCGCTACGATCCAGCCAGAGGCAGACTTTGTCCTGATCGATACGGAGGCAGGGGCAACATCGGCGTTGATGACCCGAGAACTCCTTGCCAGGGGGATCGCGATTCCCAGTCGTCTTGCTACCGCGCTGGTCTACGGGATACTTTCGGACACCTTGGATTTTTATCGCTTAGCAAGACGAGATACGATTGAGCTCTACCTTCAGATGCTGCATTTTGCTGACATCCGCCTACTCGCGCGAATTCAGAATCCTTCAAGGCCGAGAGAATTCTTTGGCGATCTGGCCCGCGGCATCGCAACGGCGACGATCCAGCAAAATCTTGTCGTTTCACACTTGGGGCCAGTGAAGAATCCGGACTTCGTGGCTGAGATGGCTGACTTCTTGTTGACTTGCGAAGGGGCCCAGTGGGCATTTTGCACGGGAAGGCATGGTGATAGCCTTCACCTCTCACTAAGGACCTCTCTCCTTGAAACATCTGCAGCGGAGGTCCTCCGCGAAGTTGTGGAACATTCGCGGCAGGCTGGGGGCCATGGTCAAATTGCAGGAGGGAAAATAAGAATCGGTCGAAACAGAGAGCCAGGCATATGGGATGAAAAGGAGCGGTCGCTAACCAACAAACTGGTAGTCCGCTTAAACATCACTGACCGAAGTCAGTCGAGTCCGCTTGTCAAACCGCATAAATCCGCCCCAATCCCGGCAACGGAGCCATAGCCATGATTGAATTTCTTGGGTCTATAGGAATTCCCGACCTTCTCGACATCCTCTTCATGACAGTGATCATCTATTCGATTCTTGTCTGGTTCAAACGCACACGAGCAGGGTTTGCTGCGATCGGGTTGTTCATGGTCGGCGCCGCGTATCTCGTCGCTCGGCAACTTGGGATGTCTCTCACAACAACGGTGTTCCAGGGTTTCTTTGCAATCATTCTGATTGCCATCATCATTCTCTTTCAAGAAGAGATCAGGCGGTTCTTGGAGCAGTTGGTAAGTCGAAGCATATTTCAGGGTTGGCGGCTGGGGCGGCACCTCAGGAGTAAGAGACAACAGGTAGAGATCTTGGTGAGCGCCGCGAAGAATTTAGCTCGTGCAAAGATTGGGGCATTGATTGTACTTCGAGGAAAGGATCCCATTGCTCGTCATCTCAGCGCGGGTGTCCCATTAAATGGGCAGATCAGCGAATCACTGATTGGCAGTATCTTCGCGCCGGGGTCGGCCGGGCATGACGGTGCCATGGTGATTGAAGGGGATCAGGTAACTGGGTTTTCCTATTATCTTCCGCTTTCAAGTGATCTTTCTAAGCTGAGGAAAACCGGAACCCGCCATGCCGCTGCGCTCGGGCTGGCTGAACGTACGGATGCGTTGTGTTTAGTGGTTTCCGAAGAGAGGGGGACCATCTCTGTTGCACGGAGCAGCGATATCCAGGTGGTGCGCGATTCGGATGAGCTCAGCTCGATACTGGAGGGGTTTTATTCGGAGGTTGCTCCTACGAGTAACGCTAAGCCGTGGAAGAACCTCTTCAAGAAGGACTCCAGAGAGCTTGTGATTGCGTTTGCTGCGACCCTCGTTCTCTGGTTTTTCTTCGTCCATGAGTCAAAGATTGAACATCGGTCTTACATCGTCCCCATAGAGTACGAGAATGCCCCGGTCAATCTAGCCGTACAGAAAATCGAGCCGAGCGAAGTGCAGGTAACATTCTCCGGGCCTCGTCGTCTCTTTCTCTTTATGAAGGAGAACCGAATCAAAGTCTCCTTGCATCTTTTCAACGTGGGGCGGGGAACTTTGCGCAGGACCATCACGCGCTCCGATCTGTCATTCCCCGAGGGCTTACTCGTTGAGAATATCCAGCCAAATGAAGTTACTCTACAGATCTCAGAGAAACCCCGCTAACGGGCGGTTGAAATCAAATCTTCTCTGAACATCCACTTTTTTCTGCTGCGCGGTTATCTCTCCTTTTTCTTCCCGCTTTCTTCGAATTCACGCGCGCCTTGGTTAATAAAGATAGTTCGGGTTGGATAAGCGAAGTCGATCTTCAACTCCTGAAACTTTCGGAAGATCTCATGGTTAATGGTCTGCTGTGTATCCATATACAAGCCGTAGTCGGGGGCCTTCACGTAATAGACTGCCTCGTAGACGAGAGAGGAATCGCCGTATTCTTTAAAGTGGGCTCGGTCAAATCTTGCCAATGGTTGTGCTTCTATGATTTCGCGAATCAAGCCGGGGATGGCAGCCACTTTGTCGTACGGAGTTTGGTAGGTGACGCCGACGGTGAAGACAACGCGACGCTCGAACATTCGCTTGTAGTTTCGGATCCGGCTCTTTAAGAGACCAGAGTTCGAGAACACCACTTGCTCTCCCGAGAGGCTGCGGATGCGGGTTGTTTTCAGTCCGATATGCTCCACAGTTCCTAGAAACTGGTCAACGATAATAAAATCTCCGATGACAAAAGGCTTGTCGAGGACAATCGACAGGGAAGCAAAGAGATCGCCCAGAACACTCTGAAGCGCTAGCGCGACAGCGATTCCTCCGATACCCAGGCCTGCGATGAGAGCGGTGATGTCCACTCCGAGATTATCGAGAGCCAAAAGGAGAATTACTGACCATAATACCAGCTTGCTGATGAAACCGAGCGCAGAAAGCGTGGTCGCGCTCGCTGCATCCTCCTGAATCTTTTGTTTTACTGTACGTGTGAGCCAGAATGTGATGATAGAATTTCCCCAGATGGCGCTTTGTAGGAGGAGAGCAACTACGACAGCGCTCTGCAGAACCCGCTCCGCTTGATGAGAAAGAGTGAGGGCAAACGAACCAGCGTAGATCGAGAGTGCCAGGAGGAAAAAGAAACGAATTCTCTGGAGAAGAGTGGCAACCAAATCGTCGAGCTCTGTCGCGGTTTTCTTGGCAAACGCGCTGAAGCGGGCTGCCACAATCTTTTTGACGATTGTAAGTATTATCGCACAACCGACTATGATCGTGAGGGCGATAAGCCACGCTTGGATCGTGTTCCCAAGATATATTTCCTTTAGAGTATTCATACGATTTTCTCCAATCGATCTCGTGACAAAGAACGACTCAGTTCAATGTAGCCGTTTGTTTGAGATCACGGCAGCACTACATCCTCAGACTACCTGAGAGAATGCCTCTCCTTAGCAGTCGTTGAAGCAGCACGATGACAATCACAGACGGGACGAGCATCAGGATTGCCAACGTGCTCGCGCTACCTAACATGCCAAATTCTGTGTAATAATACAACAGGGGCGGAAGAGTTCGATTCGTTAGCTGTATCATCAACGCATATGTTAGCTCATCCCACGAGAGAAGAAAGATCAGAATAAATGCTGAGGAAATGGCCCCACGTGCAGTGGGCAATGCGATGCGGAAGAGTGCGCCAAATGGAGTGCAGCCGTCAACGTACGCTGCATCTTCGAGTTCCTGTGGAAGCTCCCGGAGAGATGCGTAGGACAACAAGATTGCGAATGGCAATCCGATTGTGAGATGTGCAAGGATCAGGCCAAGACCCAACGGATGGTCATACATCTGCATCGGAATCAACAGCACGGTGAGAGGGACGGCGATAGCGATCGGGGGAAGAAATCGAGCGACCAGAGCAGACTGCGTTGTTAGTCGTTCCAACAGTCGGGATCGTGCTGCCGCCCAGCCGGCGGGGAAACCCAGAAGCAAGGAGAGCATCGTGGTTCCCAAGGCCACCCCCAAGCTAAGTGTCATGTGGTCAAAGAGCGCTTGTGTTCTCCAGAGAGTTGTCAGGTTCTCAAGGCTTAGCACTTTGGGGAGAAGTGCTAGCGGCCAGCCGATTGATTCTCGCTCAGGGGCCAATGCCTGGCGAAGGACGAGAAAAATGGGACCGAGGTTAATCAGAGCAAGCCCGACCAACCCCCCGACATGAATAACGGTAAGCGGCGATCTCGATTTTAGGTGTCTCTTCATGTTCTTTTCTTTCTAATCCATCCGGCGAGGAAAAAAACGGAGAGTGAAATCGAGAGTAACGTGAATGCAAGCGTCAAAGCCGAGACGTTCGCCGCCGAGGGATCGTTCGCCTCCATTCTATAGTGATAGGCGACCGAAGTGAGAACCGGCATGACTTGAACACCCACAAGAACAAAGGGCGTGGCAAAGATTCGAAACGCGTCGATGGTTCGGAGAGACAACGCAACAACGAGAGCCGGAACCGCCAGAGGCACTTGAACCAGCCTCGTCACCTGCCACCAGCTTGCTCCGTCGACGCGGGCTGCTTCGATGTAACTTTCTGGCATCTGCTCAAGGGCTGCAAGAACAATAAGAAACACCACCGGGGTCACTCGCCAGGCATCCACAAGGATCACCACGACGGTCAGCAATGAACTCTCTGGTTGCAGCCAGCCGGCTGTCCATTCCTCCCCGCCTGTGGTGTACAAGAGACTATTCAAGTATCCATGTTGCCGGAAGAGAAGTTTCATCGTCAGGAGATAGACAATTTCCGGGATGGCAAATGGCACGATTGCAATCGTTCGCCAGTACGTCTTTCCCCTTCGGATGTGGTAGAACCAGACTGCCATGCTCAATCCGATGGCAGCCTCTAGGACCACAGTTACCACGGGGATCAATACGTTGAATTGAAAGCCGCGCAGAAAAAGCGTATCCGAATAGACACGGTGCAGGTGTTCGGTAGAAAACCTACCCACGGTGTCAGTCAACGCCGAGTGAAGAGCGACTCCAAGCGGCCAGAGCAGGATAAGTAGAAAACCTAATGCAGGCAGGGTCAGCAGCGTGTACGTGAACTGTCGTTGCGTACTAAACCTCACTGGATCTGCCCTCGAGTTGCGTTGTCGATCATTCTCTGCATCTCGGCGAGAGCTTCACCTGGGTCCATTCCCTCAAAGAAAACTCTGTAGATCCCATCCTGCCATATGCGACTCACCTGCTCGTAGTACGGAACATTGGGCCGTGCACGGACAAAATCTTTCATCGCCAAGAATCCAGCGAAGGCTTCTTTGTCGGTCTCGCTCATTCCTTCCCAGCCTTCCTCCCGCACGGGGAACCAGCCGAGAGTAGCGGCAAGCTCTCGCTGGGTCTCGGCTGAGGTAAGGAAGTCCAAGAGTCTTGCAGCCCCGATTGCATTCTGGGCTGTTGCAGGGATCCCGAGGTACCCCCCTCCGAGGATCGTCGCGCGTCCTGCAGGCCCATTGGGCAGCGGGGCGGTTTTCACTCGAGTATTTAAGAGACCTTTCTCTCTGAGGAGTGGAACCGCAAACGGCCAATTCCAGTGGATGATAACCTCTTGGTGCTCTTGGGCCTGGAGAACAGAATTCTCTTTATAAGTTCTAGCGGAGGAGTTCACAGCAGGCAGCAGCTGCAGGAGAAATCTCATCGTTTTCAAGGTAGCGGGAGTGTTTGGTTGAAGCGGGTCGCCGCCAGCTTGCCAGAGAAATGGGAATATATCGCAGACCAGCCCTTCATACTTCGCTAGCTTTAAGCCGATTTTCCCTGCATGTTGTTTCGCGACTTGTAGGAGACCTTCCCAGTTATCGGGCGGTACTGGCAGAATCGTGGCATCGTAGAACATCGCCTGCCAGTTGAGCCGGTGAGGGGCAAAATAGATCTCTTGCTGTCCCGTGTTGAATCTGGCAGCCTCCCACACATCCTCTTGAACATGCTTCTGTAAATCCTGCAGCGTGGACATCAGCGTATCGAGTGGCTGCATGAATGGCTTCAGAAGAGGAAGCAAGTACACATCAAGCTCAATAAGGTCTAATTGTCCTCGCCCTGCCTGAGCTTCTGCCTCAATCGTAGACCGAATCTGAGTGTACTGCTGTGCAACCAGTTTGACGCGGATTCCAGTTTTTTCGGTAAAGGTTTTGAGGACAGAAAGATACGCAGGTTGCTCGGAGGGAAGAAGTGCAACGGCGAATGTGACTTCGGATGTGCCGGGTTCTCTTCTCCCGCAGGAAAGCGCAAGGAAGCTCGTACAGACAAGAAAGATCAACCGGCGGAGGAAAGAAAGAATGGAGGGAAGAGGCGACCTGTCAGTCGGCATCTCAGTTTATCATTGGTTGGAAGGTCTCTTCGACTCAATTTAGAACTCTCATAGAAATTGTCAAGGAGAAAACGGTAGATGGCTCAATTCGCAGATGGGTTGAGGGCGTGAGAAGCCATGAAGATGATATACGACATAAGATCGATGAGGTAAGCGTGCCATGAAGACGTTTCTCTCTTCGCTTACACCTTACATCGTGAATCCTGAATCCGCCTTGCCTGCGCTTGCAAGCACACAGACAGCCGAACCCTCACGCCCACCGCATCTTTCCCGTCGGTTCCTTCAAGATAATTCGCTGGAGAAACTGCACAGCTTTCTCAAATCCTTCCTTCACGCTCATGAGAGAGTCTTCGTGCTCGATGGAGATGATGCCGTCGTATCCGGCCAGACGAAGATTGCTGATAAACGCTCGCCAGAACTGCTCGTCGTGGCCGAAGCCGACGGTGCGGAAGATCCAGCTACGCTTCTCCGCTCCGCCGTAGTGCTTCGTGTCGAGCACACCGTTCACGGCGGTGTTGATCGGATCGATTGCCGTATCTTTTGCATGGACGTGGTAGATCATGCCAGCAAGCTCGCGGACGGCAACGTTCGGGTCGATACCCTGCCAGAAGAAATGGCTCGGGTCGAAGTTCACTCCGATGTTGTCACCGCACTCGCTGCGGAGCCGCCTTGCAGTTTCGGGATTGTAGACAACGAAGCCGGGATGTGCCTCAAAAGCAATCCGTATTCCGTGATCCTGTGCAAACTTCGTTTCCCTCTTCCAGTAGGGGATAACTTTCTCTTTCCACTGCCAGTCCAGGATTCTCAAGTAATCGTCTGGCCAGGGGCACGTTACCCAGTTGGGATACTTTGCCCGGTCACTGTCGCCAGGGCAGCCGGAAAAGGTGACCACCGTCTTCACGCCAAGCATCTCGGCGAGACGGATCGTTTTCCGGAAAGTCTCGTGATGAGCTTGCGCGAACTTCCTGCTCGGATGAAGTGGATTGCCGTGGCAGCTCAGGGCTTCGAGCGACAGTCCTCGGTTGTCAATCGAATCCTTCCAGGCATTGCGCTTTCCCTCTGACGTGAGCAGTTCGTCAAGCGGGCAATGGGCATTGCCGGGATAGTTGCCCGTCCCGACTTCGATTGCATCAAGTCCAACACTCTTGATATAGTCAAGCGCTTCCTCGAACGGTCGTTGACTGAAGAGAACTGTGAAGACGCCGAGTTTCATCATCTACCTCCAGTGTCAGGTCAAAAGGAAGAAGGCAAAATGTTATCAGTACCGATACCGCACGGAGACTGAAGTCTCCACTCCGCCCCGCTCTTTTTCCAACGGAAAATGCACGATTCGTCGTCAGGAGGTTCATGTCCACATCTGATTTCCTACATCCTAAATCCTATATCCTGAATTCTACATGCCAGCTACGCCACTTCCTTGATTCTCACCCACCTCCTCTCCTTGCAGCTCAGCAGCACCGCATCGAGCACCTCCTGGCACCGCAGACCATCTTCAAAGTCTGCGTGGAATTCTTTTGTCCTCCCCGCCAGGTGATTCATGATGTCGACGACCATGCTGATGAAGGTGTGTTCGTAGCCGATGATGTGCCCCGGCGGCCAGTAGCCATGGATGTAAGGATGGACAGGCTCTGTGACGAGAATCCTCCTGAAACCCTGCTCCTGCTTCGGCAGAGTGTCGTCAAAGAATTGCAGCTCGTTCATCCGCTCGAGGTTGAAGACAAGCGTGCCTTTGCTCCCATTGATTTCAATCTGATTCCCATTACGGCGGCCTTTGGCGAAGCGTGTTGCTTCGAAGGTACCAATTGCACCGTTCCCAAATCTGGCCAGAAAAAGCACAGCATCATCAACGTCGACCTTGCCTTTCTTTCTTGCGGTTTTCACGGTGGCAAATCCCCTACCAGGGATCTCAATCGGTCTCTCCTTAATAAATGTCTTTGCCATACCACAGACCTCATCGAACTCTGTTCTGAGAAGAAAGCGTGCAAGGTCAATGAGGTGTGAGTTTAAATCCCCGTGAGCACCGCTCCCGGCGATCTTTTTCTGCAATCTCCAGACGAGTGGGAAATTCGGGTCCATGATCCAATCCTGGAGATACACCGCTCGCAAGTGATAGATCTTTCCAAGCCGTCCCTCGTCGATTAGCTCACGTGCAAGCGAAATTGCTGGAGCGCGGCGATAGTTGAACCAGACGTAGTTGTGGACTCTGTTTTTCTTCACCGCTTTTACCATCGCCTTTGCTTCAGCTACGTTCATCGCAAGAGGCTTCTCACACGCTATGGCCTTGCCAACCTCCGCTGCTGCGATGCTGATTTCAGCATGGGAGGAATTGGGTGTTCCGACATCCACAAGATCAATCTCTTCGTTTTCAAGGACTCTTCTCCAGTCTGTCTCGAAGCTTTTCCAACCCCATTGGTTCGCGACAGCGGCAACGCCCTTCTGGTCCCTTCCTACAATCGTGTGGAGCACAGGCTGAACTGGAAGGCTGAAGAATTTCGGCGCGCTGATATACGCATTCCCGTGTGCGCGACCCATGAACTTATAGCCGATGAGTGCCACGTTGATTTCTTTCTTTTTCATGCTGACCCCTCGTTAGCTGATCTACACTGTTTCTGGTAGTCCGCTGTCGAGCGAACGGTTTGCGGCCAGTGCAACGGCCAATGTCTTCACGGCCTCAAAATAAGACGACTGAATGCTCGCCCCGTTGTTCGTTCGCACCGCCTCGATGAATTGTTTTGCTTCGGTCAAGTAAGGATCATCACGGAATCGCTCATCGATTTCCGCTCCTTCGACCATCCCCTCGAGACGGTTGGCAACATAATCGAGCTTCAGAGCCAGCCGGGGCGACAGGAACTGAATCTCTGCGATATATTGACTCACAGCCCAAGAGTGCGTGTGCGTTCCCACGGCTCCCGACTCGAATCTGAACGCAAGAGCTACAGAATCCTCAACGGTCTGCACGGGCGATTTCTTCTTCAGAACGTTGCTCCCGAAAGCCTGGACGTGCGTAACTTCTCCAAGAAAAGAACGAAGAAGGTCTAGAATGTGAATCGCTTGATCGAGGACAGGCCCTCCCGAGCGCTCCTTTAACAGAAACCAGGACGGAGCTTCAGGATTGAGGAGGAGGCCGCAGGTGAGTTTCGATTGAACTACAGGGATTTTGTGACCACCTAGGATCTCTCGTGCACGGCGCGTGAGATGCGCGTACCGCCACATGAATCCGACGCTATGCAAGAGATTCGACTTCCGGAGGAGCTTGGAAATCTCACCAGCAGTTTTCAGATCGAAGGCGGGAGGCTTTTCACAGAAGAACGGGATACGCCGCCGTACGCATTCCTTGATCGGTTCGAGACGCACGTCTTGCGGTGTGCAGATCCAAACAGCATCCGGCTTCACTTCGTCGAGCATCTGCTCCATCGCTGTGAACGGTCTTCCTCCAAACAAGGAAGTTACTTTGTGGAGTTTATCTTCATTAAGGTCGCACTGGCCCACAATCTCCGCTTCTGGAATTTGCCACAGGCTCTTTGCATGGAAATTCCACACTTTACCGGCTCCGATCACCGCTGCCCGGACGGGCCGTTTCGTTGCTCGCTCTTCTTTTCGCTCTCTAAGACGATCAAGGACCAATGTCCGACTTTTTTTCACATCCTCCATTGGATCCACATACCCCGGCTCATGCTCGATGCTGATATACCCCCGGTAGTCGATTTTGTCCAAGACGTTCAACACCCCTGTGATGTTCACGATCCCCTCCCCAAGGGCGCACGTGTGGTGAGTGGTGGTCTCCCGTACGTCTTTCAGGTGGACGTGAAGGAGATGATCACGGAGAAGAATCAGCTCCCGGACGGCGTCGGCACCTTGAGTTGCCCACCATCCCGTGTCGACACAAGCTCCGATCCATCTTCCGTAATCGCCAATCTTTTCAAGAACCTCCTCGGCGGTCTTCTCGGGATGGTTTTCGATTGCGGCTCGTACTCCGTACTGCTCGCACCACTCCGCGATGATGGCAACATCGTCTTTTTCCATCGGACCGACCAGAAGCGGAACACCGAGCTGAACAAGGGTGGTAAAATTTCTCTGGACTTCTTTTCTGTTCGTACGAGTGCCGCCGAGACCGAGACCTGCTGCAACGAGTTGCAGCTTCCATTTTTCCAGTATGTGGTGAAAGCGCTCGATGTGCTTCTTGTCTCGAGCAAGCACATACGCATGGGCGATCCAGAGGTCGATGAAGCGGAAGCCTGCTGCGGAGATCTCTGCACAGATCTTTTCCATTTCATTGAGGGTGAAGGTCTCCACGGTTTTCCGGTGGCATTTGCCCCAGTCAAATGGGCGGATCTGGTAATTCCCCGCGCGTGCAACGAAATTTGCTGTCATGAAGGCAAGCCGTTCTGATGGCCGTGATTTCATCAACCCAGCTTCCAATCAGACGGTTGAGAATCGCACGAACATGCTCTGGTATCCCTCGACTCGAAGCCTCAAGTGCGTGGACGAATTTGAGACTCGTTCTGATTCCATTACATTGTGTTGTCCCGATTCAGGGTGTAGGAGAGTAACGCGCCCCGCGCTCGGGAAATGGCACTCGCCGTCCCACGGTTGAGCAGAGGTGTTGACGAGAAAGTAGAAGGCTTCACGATCCAGTGAGAGCTTTGTGCAGAGGACGTTCGAAGCAGGTGGATCGAACTCGCAGTTTGCCCCGCCAAATTCTCCTGCGGTTTTAGCTACATCTTCAACCGTTGTCAAAATCACTGTAGATGGTTCTTGAAAGATTCTTCTGATC
>JBBIJH010000067.1:0-12819 GCA_037446075.1 Ignavibacteriales bacterium | reverse complement strand
CGATGCGGTATCAATTCAAGGGGCCAAACTATGCGACGACCTCGGCATGTGCAACGTCCGCCCATGCGATTTCGGATGCGATGATGCTCATCCAGAGAGGAGACATCGACCTCGCCGTCACGGGTGGTTCGGAGGCTCCGATTTGTCCGATGGGTGTGGGCGGCTTCAATGCGATGAAAGCGTTATCGACGCGGAACGACGAGCCTGAAAAAGCCAGCCGGCCCTTTGACCGTGACCGTGACGGATTCGTGATGGGAGAGGGGGGAGCGATCATCGTTTTAGAGGAATTAAATCATGCGTTGAAAAGAGGTGCTCGAATTTACGCCGAGCTTGTGGGCATGGGCCTGACTGCAGATGCGTATCACATTACACAACCAGCCCCCGGCGGTGAAGGTGCCATTCGATCGATGAGACTATCGATTAAAGATGCGGGACTGAGGCCCGAGGACATCGACTACATCAATGCACACGGGACCTCCACTCCCTACAATGACAAAACAGAAACGGAGGCGATCAAGGCCGTCTTCGGTGACCACGCTTATGAACTGCATGTGAGTTCCACGAAGTCAATGACGGGCCACCTTCTCGGGGCCGCCGGTGCCATCGAAGCGATCGCCACGATCCTCGCAGTAGCAAACGATGAGATCCCACCGACGATCAACTATGAGTTTCCTGATCCTGAGTGTGATCTCAATTACGTGCCGAACAGACCAATCAAGAAAACGGTAAACGCGGCCATCAGTAACGCATTCGGGTTTGGCGGGCATAATGCATCGCTCCTGTTCAAGAAGTTCTCACAGAATTGAGTAGGATGGATGTCGCTGTTCCGGTATATTGAGGGGGGGATCAAGAAATTATTCCGTCGTCGGTCGAAATCGAATGAGGAAAAGCTGCAGCACGAGATCGATCTCCAGCCGTTCGAGAGAATCATCGGCCAACGGATCCAGCAACCTCAGCTTTTCATCGAGGCCCTTCTCCATCGTTCCTACCTCCAGTATCAAGACCTGGGAGATCTGAGATCGAACGAGCGGCTTGAGTTTCTTGGTGACTCTGTTCTCAACCTCGTCGTCGCAGAGTACCTTTACGATCACTATCCAGAAGCTGAGGAGGGTGAACTGACGAAGCTGCGGTCTCGTCTTGTGAGTCGCAAAGCGCTCGCCGTCTATGCCCGCCAGCTAAAAATCGATCAGTTCATGCTCATGAGCTCGAGCGCGGCACAATCCCTCGAAAGGGGGAGTGATTCCATGCTCGCAGATGCGTACGAGGCGATCATCGCGGCGATCTACCTCGACAGCGGCTACGAGGCAGCCAAGAGATTCGTAGAGAGACAGGTCTTGGGTGCGCTCGGAAGTGGCATGCTCGACACAGCGGACCAGAACTTCAAGAGTCTCCTGCTTGAATATGCTCAGGCCCACGGATTGGGGGTGCCTAGGTATACCATCATCAAGGAAGAAGGCCCCGATCACGACCGCACTTTTACTGTGGAGGTTGTCGTCGGAGAAGAGCGGCAAGGAGTCGGAATGGGAAAGAGCAAAAAGGAAGCCGAACAGGCGGCCGCGATGCAAGCGCTGAGCCGGAGTGAGAGTTTCAACATGAATTCTTCCATGTGACCCACGAAAGATCATCCAAGCGATGCCTGAGCCACTGATCTTTGAGATTAGCAAGCCGGGGCGAAGAGGATACTCCCTCCCGAAACTCGACGTTCCTGAAAAAAAGCCGGAAGAGTTGATCCCACATCAGTTTCTGCGACCAGGGCCTCCTGCGCTACCCGAAGTCAGTGAGAGCGAGGTCGTGCGTCATTTCGTACGAATCTCTTCGACGAACTACCATGTCGATAAGGGCATGTACCCCCTCGGGTCTTGCACGATGAAGTATAATCCAAAGGTCAATGAAGTCGCGGCTGCCCTACCCGGTTTCTCCATGATCCACCCTTATCAGCCGGAGAAGACGACCCAGGGGGCTTTGCAGCTCGTCTATGAACTCGGCGAGTTTCTCCGAGAGATCACTGGAATGAAAGCGGTGAGTTTACAACCTGCGGCGGGGTCGCAGGGCGAGCTGACTGGCTTGCTCATGATGAGGGCCTACCATCGTAAAAAGGGAAGGCAAAGAAGAAAGATCATTGTTCCAGACTCTGCTCATGGGACCAACCCGGCGAGTGTCACCCTTGCCGGATATACCGCGGTGAACGTCAAGTCATCCGCTCGAGGAACGGTCGATCTTGAGGACCTCGAACGACACTTGGATGAGGAGGTTGCGGGCATCATGTTAACGAACCCGAACACCCTCGGCATCTTTGAGAGAGATATCTTGAAGATCGAGAAACGGATTCACGACATCGGGGCATTGATGTACATGGATGGAGCAAACCTGAACGCCCTCCTGGGAATCACGCGGCCGGGCGACATGGGGTTTGACTGTGTGCATATTAACCTGCACAAGACCTTCTCGACACCGCACGGGGGCGGGGGACCTGGTTCAGGTCCCGTTGCCGTCAGCGATCGGCTTAAGCCTTTCCTTCCTATCCCCTTGGTAGAGAAAAGGGGAGATGATTATCTCCTCGTGGAAGACCTTCCTGATTCCATTGGTCGAGTTCACACATTTCTTGGTAACTTCGGGATGCATGTGCGAGCCTACACGTATATCTGCGTCCATGGACTAGAGGGACTTCGAAAGAACAGTGAAAACGCAATCATCAATGCGAACTATTTGCTCAGTCGCATTCGAGACTACTTTGAAGTGCCTTACGACGAGGTTCCAATGCATGAGTTTGTGATCTCGGGTGATCGTCAGCGTCGGCAGGGCATCCGGGTGATGGACATCGCGAAGAGGTTGCTCGACTATGGTTTTCATGCGCCGACGACTTATTTCCCTCTGATTGTCCGTGAGGCCCTCATGATTGAGCCGACAGAGACAGAGACGAAGGAGACACTGGACGCCTACGCTGATGCCCTGATCAAGATTGATGAAGAAATAAGAACGAATCCGGAGGTGGTGCTAAAGGCTCCTCATTTGACCCCAGTAAAACGACTGGACGACGCACTCGCCGCACGGCAGATCAATGTTTGTTACCGAGATTGATCTCGATGCCGATTCATGACGATCTGACGATCCGGAGAATCTTGAAAGAGGCAAGAACAATTGCCGTGGTCGGTGCCTCGGTAAAACCTTGGCGTGATAGCAACTCGATCCTAGCGTATCTTCTCGAACAACAGTATAAAGTGTTTCCCGTGAATCCCAAGTACACAGAGGTGCTTGGGATTCCGTGTGTTCCCAACCTCTCCAGCATCCTCGAAAAGATTGATATCGTCGATATTTTCCGCAGGCCGGATGCCTTGGAACCGATTGTGCAGGAGGCGATTTTTGTACGGGCTAAGACGATCTGGATGCAAGTCGGTGTGATCAACGAGGCGGCGGCAGAGCAAGCTGAGCGAGCAGGGTTGAACGTTATCATGGATCGCTGCATCAGAGTTGATCATCAAAGATTGTTTCGATAGAGAATTCAGATCGGTTGAGACAGTGGCTCCCGACTGCTGGCTCCGTTCCGAAGGAAGGGTTTCGCGAAAAGGGCATCTTTGGCACTGGCGGGGCTGGATGAGCTGTTTTTGTTCTCCTCGGCGCTGATTCGGAGAACAGTCAAAGTGTACAGAGCAATCTTGTATAACGCGACCTTTCTCTTTTTTCTCCTGGCCTCGCTTCTTGCCCAGGATTCTTTGTCTGTGCCCGGCTCAGTTGCCCGACCTGTCACGATTGACCGGATCGTCATTCGCGGCAACAACGTAACAAAGGACTACGTCATTCTTCGGGAGATGTCATTGAAGCCCGGAGACACATTGCGGCTGAAGGAGGTAGAATTTGACAGGAATCGGATTTACAGTCTTGGGTTGTTCAACCGCGTCGAGTTCTCTTACGAAGTCACAGATGATCAGGCAACGGTTTATGTGGATGTGAACGAGCGTTGGTACGTGTTCCCATTTCTCGTGATCGGGGTAAAAGATCGTGATTGGAAGAAGTTCTATTATGGCCTCGGGCTTCTTCATTATAATTTCCGTGGTCGAAACGAGAAAATCTCCGGAGCTTTTGCTCTGGGGTACGATCCCTACGTCTCGTTGCGATACCGCAACCCACTTCTGAGTCTGGAATCAAATCTCTTCTCCGACATCAAACTTTTCTACTCTCGCATTCGCAACAAGAGCCTCGTCTCGCAGCACGAAGGCCCAAACTTCGATGAGAACCACTACGGTTTAGACGGGACAATCGGGAAGCGATTCGACCTCTTCCGTTCGGTTTCTCTGAGCCTCGGCTATCAAGTCCTCACAGTCTCCGAGAACCAAGCTGGGCGAACGCTTTCACCGTCGGGCCGAGATGCATTCCTCAGCGGTACGCTCGCCTTTATTCATGACTCACGAGACCTGACTGAGTACCCATCCCGTGGCACGTTCCTGTGGCTGTGGATCAGGAAGAACGGATTCGGAGGAGGTCCGGTCGATTACTATCGCGCTACTGCTGACGTTCGGAAGTTTATCCCTTCTGGTGGCGGGATAATTCTGGCGGCTCGACTGCTCGGGAGCTTTGTCGGCGGTGGGGCCGTCCCGAACTACGGGCATGTCTATTTTGGTTACGAGGAGCGGATTCGTGGACACTTCAGCGAAGTGTTTGAGGGAGAGAACCTGTTCGGCGTAACCGCTGAAGTCCGCGTGCCGATTCTTCCTGCGCGTTTCTTCAGAGTGAAGGCGGTACCCGTGAAAGAGTTCGGGCTTTGGCGATTCGGCGTTTACGGGACAATCTTCGGGGATGTGGGCAAAGTGTGGTACAGAGATGAGGCCCTTACCCTTCGGAATCAAGTTAAAGGTTATGGAGCCGGATTAAATTTTCTCCTTCCCTACAGTGCGGTTCTGAGGGCGGAGTACGCATTGAATGAAACACGGCGCGGGCAATTCATTCTCGATATCTCTTCTTCCTTTTAACTGACTCAAGCATCATGGACTATTTCTACGCTCCGCCTGGGAAGATCAGAGGCCGACGAGTTACACTTGAAGGTGAAGAACACCACCACCTGGCGAAGGTTCTTCGGAAGAAAGTGGGAGATGAGATTTATGTCGTGGATGGAAAGGGCCGTGCGTACAGAGTCACCCTGAACTTGATTTCCCGGTCGACCGCGGAAGGCGAAATCCAAGAGACTTTCGATCGATGGAAGGAACCCCGCATCGAAGTGAGGCTGGCAATCGCGCTTCTGAAGAATCCTTCTCGGCTGGACTTTCTCGTGGAGAAGTGCACAGAATTAGGTGCGCGGGAGTTTATTCCTATGAAAACCGGGCGAAGCATCGCTTCAAGGATTCATCTGGAGCGACTTCAAAAGATCGCCTTAGCAGCGATGAAGCAGTCTGGACGCTCCTTCTTGCCGACGATCGGAGAGGTCCAGGGCTTCGCGGAGGTTTTGGTGCATCTCGAAGATTGTGATGAAAAATTTATTCCGCATGAGCAAGCGGCTTCCAGTCTTGCAGGATACACCAGCTTTGAGGCGGGGAAAAAAATCGGGGTTCTCATTGGACCAGAAGGGGGATTTACTGACGAAGAAGTCGAAAGCGCGATAAACTGTGGATTTCAGCCCGTCTCGCTCGGCCCACGTAGACTGCGCTCTGAGACGGCGGCTATCGCTGTTGTGAGTAGGATTCTTCAGTCCTGATCTATCTTAGAGCTTTGAGTTGACGATCTGCAGGACTTGTTCGGCCAGCTCTTCTACTTTCCTAGATAGCCTTTCCTGTTTCCTTGTCGTCTCCTCCACAAACGATAGATCTTTCAGCGTGGGAAGGTTGATTCGAACGTTCATCGCTGCGCTTGCTGAAGCAGCTCGAAGCATCGCCGCAGCGACACCGGCGTCAGAGATCGAGTTCACGTTCGCTTTCTACGCCGCAATCTTTGTTAGAGAAAGAGCTTCCTGGCTCAGCTCCATAACCTTGAGCGGGACCAGCGTTGCCTCTCGCACTGCCTCCTGAATTGCTTCACTTCGCTTTTGTTTCTCCTCCTCGGTCTCCTTCGGCAACCCGTAGGCTCGCATCACAGAGTTGAATGCTTCGGTGTCTCTCTCGATCAATTGAGTGAAGGAGGTTCGCAGTTCCTCCGCCCGCCGCAGCGTGTCTTCCATCTCCTGTTGCGCATCGGCATACTTGGGCTTTCCAATTGTCAATCGGCACACCATGGATGTCAATGCAACACCCACGGCCCCTGAAAGGGCAGCTGCGCTCCCGCCCCCCGGCGCAGCGGAGCTGGCAGCGAGTTCGTCAAGAAAATCTGTGAGCGTTCTCGTGAGTAGCATTAGGTTTCTGAATGATGGGGGACTGGAGGAACGATTTCGTCGTTGTCCTCCAAAAGGAAGGAGGGTTTGTGATAACTACAACTGGACACCTTGCTCTTGAAGCTTCTCTCGGATGATTCTCACGGCCTCTTCCGCTGGAATCAGTGTGCGCGCTTTTGAAACTCGCACTGCATCCTCCAGGGTTCCGTCTTGCTTCGAGAGCCAGAGCCAGACATGATACCCAAGGCGGTTCTGGTCGTTTGGCTCTTGGGTCGGAATCGTTGCCACGCTGTTGTAGGCGATCTTTTCGATCGATTCTTCTGGAGCGGGAATGAAAGTTGGTGGTGGTTTCGTAGTCATAAAGAGTTCATCAGTCGCCAATGAAGATAAGAAAATTAGGTAGGAAGGTCAAGCAAGCTGCGCAGGAAAGAATCTCCCGGGCCTTCTTCAATAACTGCAGCTACTCTATGCAGAGGGGGTTGCGGCCGTTAATCGCCGCCTGTCAGAGCACTCGGTACCCGATGGAGAAATAGACTTGATAGGGCCCGAAGCTGAGTGGATTGTCCGGTAAATCGCGGCGGAATAGGAAACTTCTTCCGACCGCAAACTGTGCTGGCCCGACCGGGGTGTCGAGAGCAAGCTCGAGGCCTATCCCATGGTGGAGGTCGCGCAGTCGAATGTCTTCCGGAATTCGCCAGACGGACCCGAGGTCGTACCGAAGTTTCAAGTAGCTGTCGAAGACGAATTTAAAAGGAAGAGCCAACCGATATTCCAAGTTGAAAAGAAATATCTGCCTGCCTCGTCGATCGTCCTCTCGCAGCCCGAAGAACGAATCCTGCCCTCCCAAACTGAACTGTTCACTCAGCGGGAGCGTCTCGTCTGCGTAGCCAAAGGTGAACTTCGGATGAAGCGTGTGCACGCGAAAATGAGTGGAGAAATATTCGTACGTGAAGAACACCTTAGAGTAGCTTGCCTTGCTGCCAAGTTCTGAGACCGCGGATTCGTAGAAAGCTCTCATGAACATCCCGTCCATCGGGAAAGGAAATCGGTCTTGCGTGTCGATCGTGGATGCAAACCGGAGTGCGATCAGCCGGAAGCGTTCCGGAGTGTATCCAGTTCCCTCCAGACCCTTGATCTGATGATTCTCAACCCGTACCTCCCCGGTGACGTTTCCTAATCTCCCCATCTGGGTCCCGAGCATCAGGGACCCGCCATACTTGATCTGGCGGTACTCTCCGATCTGTTCTCGTACCCACCGGCTGATCCGAGACGAGATGCCATCCCGGTAGGTGAAGATGTCTCTGAGTCTGTGAAAGACTTCAAGATCAAAGGAAAAGTAAGAATTGAAGATTCTGTCAGTCCTATATTCGAGCCGGAAGTCCCGATTTCTTGCACCCCCGGCCCCGTTGAGCCCTATCTCAGTCCCCGTTCCCTTGAAATTGTCGTTTCGCAAGTCGACGGAGAGCTGGGTATTTCGCTCACTATCGACGCGAAAGCCAACGCGCAGTAATTCAGGACTTTTTTCTTTGACCTTAATGACGAGAATCGGCTTGTCGCTCTCATACTTTACACTGAGAAGTACACGCTGGAAGAGGTTCGTGCTCAGGATGTGGGTGACCCCCTCTGTGGCCTTCTTCAAGGAAAAAAAGTGCCCTTCTCTCAGCGGAAACTCACGCAGGATGACATATTCCTTGGTTTTTTCATTGCCTTCAAGTTCTAGCCTCGAAATCCGACCCTCGTCAAGCCAGACCGTTGCAAGCCCCGTGCTTTCATCGAAATACACTGAGTCGATTCGCGCCAGCGAATAGCCCTCTGCTCGGTAACAGTTTATGAGTTTCTCGAGCGCGCGTTGGCCCTGATGATGATTGATGACCTTTCCCAGTAGACCCCTGAAGTTTGCGATCAACAGAGAATCGGGGATGAGGCGTGCCCCGCTGAATTTCATTTCTCGGAGAATGGGATTATGCTTCGCTGTATATGTTACTTCGACTCGCGCACTGTCCTGTACGACATCGGCATAGGCGTCGCGATAATCACCCAACCCGTAAATCAGCCCAACTCCCCGTTCGATGATTTCCTCGTTGTACCCCGATTCCGCTGCCGAGAGGATGATTTGTTTTATGCTGTCCGGGACAGGATCCCCCCGGAAATAAACCGCGGGTTGCGTGCTTGACGCCGAGGTGGATGCACTCGTCAGGTACAGAGGAGTCTTCGAGCGAGCAAGAATGTCCGCAATTCTTTCCTCTGCCGCTTGTTCCCCAAGAAGGATAAGCGAATCAAGGTCTGAGAAATCTGACGAGAGGCGGTTCCCAAGCCTTGGTGTGATGACGATATCGGCTTGCCGGAGCTGCTGTTGGTTCGAAAGCTGTTGCATGACATTGACGATCTGATCTGCGGTTTCCCAGGGGGCGGAAAGCTGATCAGCCCTTCGAAATCCACTCGTAGTGTTTACGGCGATGACGACGTCGGAACCACTTTGTCGTGCGACATCGACAGGGATATTTGAGACGAGTCCGCCGTCCATCAAGAGCATTGAATCTTTGTCAACGGGACTGAACACGAGGGGGACGGTCGTACTTGCTCTCAAGGCTTCTGTTAGGTCACCCCGGCTGATGACCACCCGCGTGCCGGAGACGAGATCCGTCGCGACGGCTCGGAATGGGATCTTTAGATCATCGAATGTCGGCGCGGCTCGATACACGCTCTGGAGGATCAGTCGATTCAGCACGTTCGTCAGCCGCTGTCCACTGGAAAGGGAGGAAGGGATGATCGGCTGCAGGCCCTCCAGTCGAATGACGAGGAAACCCGGTTCCTGTCGTAACTTTTGGTCTACGAAAAGGTCTGTTCGCCGTGCTTCATCGGAGAGGGAGAGTGTCTCCACCCAGTTTGTGGAATCTACGATTCTCTCCAAATCGTCGGGTGAGTATCCAGAAGCATAAAGTCCGCCGATGATGGCACCCATGCTCGTCCCGACGATCAGATCGATGGGAATACGATGCCTTTCGAGTACCCTGAGGACGCCGATCTGCGAGACACCTCTCGATCCTCCGCCGCTCAGAACGAGAGCAACGCGCGGGTACAGCAGGGGACGATACGGGAGCAAATGGGGGATTTTCTTTTCCTGTGGGCCAAGCCGGGGACGAATGATCGTGCCCGACTGCGAAAAACTAATCGCCGGAAGAAAAAAAAGGACTGCCACACACAACAACCGCTTTGGACCGAGACACATCGGGCTGGATCATTTGAAGTCACATCAAACGTACAAAAAGATCGGGGGAAATGCAATTCTACTGCGAGGTCGATCAAGAACAGGGTCTACCTTGCTTTTCAGACGAGAACTTGCTATCATGAACTAGGAAATTTGTGGAGAGCGATTCCCGCCTTTATGAGCTTCTTAAACCCAGCAGTCCTCTTCGGCTTGGTCGCTGTGGCGATTCCCGTTCTTCTGCATCTTCTCAATCTAAGAAAACTCCGCACGGTTGAATTCAGCACCCTTGCATTTCTAAAGGAACTCCAGAAAAGCCAGATGCGTCGACTCAAGCTTCGTCAGATTCTTTTGCTGATTCTTCGAACCCTGGTCATTGCCTCGCTTGTGCTTGCTTTCGCTCGCCCGGCTCTCCGGGGTACGGCATTTGGAGGCATAGGAACGCAGGCGAAAACGACCGTAGTTCTGATGCTGGACGATTCCTTTAGTATGGCGGCGATGGAGGAGAAAGGCTCTCTCATCAACCAGGCCAAGGCATCCGCCCTAGAAATTCTCACGGCAATCAAGGAGGGAGACGAGGTCTATTTCCAGAAATTCTCGGAAGGTAATCCGGGTAATAACTCGGAAAGCCCGACGCACGATCTTGCAGCGGTACGCTTGGCCGTTGAGGAAACCAGGATCTCAATGAGCCGGCATTCCCTGGGAGAATTGCTCCAGAGAGCCAGAGCTGCACTCCGACAATCCACGAACCTGAACAAAGAGATTTATCTGGTTACCGACCTCCAGAAGACAAACTTTGCAACCGAGTCAAGGCAGTCTTTCCTGAAAAGCTCCGACTCGCCTCAACCTGCGGTCGATAGAGGGACGAGGGTCTTCCTCGTTCCTGTTGGCGCGGGGACCTTCAGCAATGTGTGCGTCGATTCGGTCGAGCTGAAGAGCAAGATTCTTGAAAGTTCTCGGCCCGTTTTATTCCAGGTCCGTCTGCAAAACTATGGAACCAGTGACCTCAGAAACTACACGAGCAGTTTGTACTTCGATGGAACACGTGTAATGCAAAGAAGCGTGGACCTTCCCGCGGGTGCTGTCATCAACCTCGACTTCAGTGCGGTTCCGAAGCGCGGAGGTTACATCAGCGGGTATGTGCAGACCGAGCCGGACGTCATCGATCCGGATAATGTGCGCTATTTCACCTTGTTCGTGCCGGAGAAAATCGCGGTTCTATTTGTGACCGAATCACAAGCTGATGTTGCCTACTTGAACTTGGCCCTCACAGCGGATGAGCGAAGTAAAGGGTCTGTTTCCATCGAGACGGTTCATCCGTCAAAGCTTCTGATGACCGCACTACCGCGCTTCGATGTTTTGATTGTCGCCAATACCTCATCCCTAACGACAGCGGAGGCGGAGAGGCTTAGGCAGTACGTATCAACGGGAGGGGGTATGATTCTCTTCCCCGGGGACAAAGTTCAGTTGGACAATTACAATGAAGTGTTTTGCCGAGCCTTCCAACTGTCACCCTTTAGCCTGAAAAGCGTAGGAGAATTGAAGGGTGGTTCCTTCTTATCGTTCGAGAGCGCGGACCTCAAGCACCCTCTCTTTTCAGGGATGTTTGATGAGAAAGTTTCGGGGAGGAGAGGAACCCGGAGAGCTCTCGAATCACCGGAGATTCATTCAACGCTCGAGCATCTCCCGGGGAGGAGTGGACGAAGTATTATCAAACTTTCCGACGGGACATCGTTTCTCACCGAGTATACGATCGGGCTTGGCAAACTCCTCGTTTTCACGGTACCGGCCACGCCCACGTGGTCGAACTTTCCTCTGAAGGGTCTCTTTGCGCCACTCGTTCGCCGTTCGGTTGCATACCTCGCGGCGCCCGCGGAAGAGCCTCCGATGGGCTACTCAGGGATTCCGCTCACGGTATCGCTTCCTGCAAAGAGAATCCAGGGGGTACCGGACGTGAGCATTCGTCACCGCTCTCCCGATGGAGAGGAGGAGATGCTGCAACCCAGGGAAGTTCAAGGGAGAACGGGCGAGAAGCTTTTTGTCATCCGGAACACGAAGGCTGCCGGGATTCACGAACTCCTGCAAGGTGACCGTCTGCAAATTGCCTTCGCCGTGAACGTCGACCCGAAGGAATCTGACCTCAGGAGGCTGAAGCCAGAGGAAGCAAGGAGGTGGCTTGAGAAGCAGGGATTCAGCTTGGATAGAATTCAGGTCCTCGAACAAGTTCAGCCTCTTGAGGCTCGAGTCCTACAAGCACGATTCGGCGTGGAGCTCTGGAAATATTTTCTTCTGCTGGCGGTTTTCTGTGCAGTTGTCGAGCTGATTCTCGGAAGAGAAATAGCAGAAGAGGGTGGGAAGACAGCAAGTCACTGATCTGCGTGAGGAAGGATGAAAAGCCCTTTCCAATTTGAACGACCAGCGAGTGATCGCGAGCGCGCAATCCTCGTCGGCGTGGCGAGACGCGGGCTGACGAAGGCGAGGACGGACGAGTATCTCGAAGAGTTGGCGCTTCTCGCCGACACGGCCGGTGCGGATGTAATTTTCAAGATCATCCAGGATCGCGAACGTATCGATCCCGCCTATTTCATCGGCCGAGGGAAAGTGGAGGAGATCAGCAAGCTTGTGGAGGAAAACCAGATCAACCTTGTGATCTTCGACGACGACCTCAGCGCCGTCCAGGTGCGGAACCTCGAGCGAGCAATCAACTGCAAGATACTCGATCGTAGCGGCCTCATTCTGGACATTTTCGCATCTCGCGCAAGGACGAACGAGGCGAAGACGCAGGTCGAATTGGCTCAGCTCGAGTATCTCCTACCCCGGCTCACACGGCAGTGGACTCACCTTTCGAAACAGTATGGCGGGATCGGTACGAAAGGACCGGGCGAGAAGCAGTTGGAGACCGACCGGCGCATCATCCGGAATCGAATTCGCTCACTAAAGGAGAAACTTCTCAGGATCGATCGAGAACGGGAAACCCAGCGAAAGAGTCGACGGGAGTTTACCCGTGCGGCCCTTATCGGCTACACAAACGTCGGGAAGTCAACGCTTCTGAACCTCCTTGCCGATGCGAATGTGTTCGTGGAGAATCGTCTCTTTGCGACGCTCGATGCGACGACGAGGCTCCTGACGTTAAGCCCGATATCGAAAGTCCTCATCACGGACACTGTGGGTTTCATTCGAAAGCTTCCTCATCACCTGATTGCTTCTTTCAAGAGTACACTCACAGAAGTTGTCGAGGCCGATATCCTCTTACATGTCGTGGATGTAACTTCAGAGGTTCTCGAAGAGCAGATCGAGGTGGTGAATTCTACGCTGGAAGAAT
>JBBIJH010000066.1:0-13069 GCA_037446075.1 Ignavibacteriales bacterium | reverse complement strand
TTTCCGTCTTAATCAGCACCATACATCGCTACCGGATGCCTCAGTGGTCTCAGCCTAAAACCTTCGTCCTTTGATCCGCCCCGATTTCATAAATCCATCGTAGTGACGCATCAGAAGATGTGACTCGATTTGTTGAAGCGTGTCAAGGGCAACACCCACGACAATCAAGAGGCTCGTGCCCCCGAAAAACGATGCAAGGTGTGACGTAACCCCCACGTTGCTCATAAACGCCGGGAGGATCGCAACGATGGCCAAAAAGATTGAACCCGGAAGCGTGATCTTCGTCAAGATGTTGTCGATAAAATCCGATGTGTGCTTTCCGGGTCGAATCCCCGGGATGAAGCCGCCCTGTTTCTGCATCGTCTCCGCGACGTCTTTCGGATTAAAGGCAATCGCCGTGTAAAAGTAGGTGAAGAAGACGATCATGATCGCGTACAACAACGAGTAGAGAGTCGAAGTATAGTTCAGGTGCCTGGAAATTGAGGCCATGAATTCGCTCTCGGGAAAGAACGTCACGATTGTCTGAGGAATAAACATGATCGATTGGGCGAAGATGATCGGCATCACACCTGCCGTGTTCACACGCATCGGAATGTACTGCGTCACGCCACCGTAGACTTTTCGCCCGATGACTCGCTTTGCATACTGGACCGGAATCCGTCGTGTCCCTTGGGTCACGAAAACGACGCCTGCGACGATGAGCGCCATTAAAGCGAAAATCACAATCTCCACAACGAGTCCCCGGGCACCAGAGCTGACGAGCTGATACTCGTCGAGCAAAGCGTTGGGGAAGCGTGCAACGATTCCGATGAAGATGATCAGCGAGATGCCGTTGCCGATACCCCTTTCCGTGATCTGCTCTCCCAGCCACATCATGAAGATCGTCCCGGCGGTCAGAACGATGACCGTACTCATCGTGAACCCGAATCCCTGAACTTCGGGAGGAACAATCGGAACACCGGCCGCGGTCAAGCTTTGCAACCTGAAGCTCATCCCCCACGCCTGCAAGGCTGAAATGAGGACAGTACCGTAACGTGTGTACTGCGTGATCTTCTTTCGGCCTTCTTCGCCCTCCTTTGTCAGTTTCTGAAAATACGGTACGACCGCCCCCAAAAGCTGGATCACGATCGAAGAGCTGATGTACGGCATGATGCCTAGAGCAAACACGGCCGCCGCACTAAAGGCCCCTCCGACAAAAAGGTCATAGAGCGCGAAGAGCGTGTTCGATGCCTGGTTCTGCATCGCCTGGTTAAGGACGGAGGCATCGACCCCCGGCAAAGTGATGTGTGCTCCAATCCGACAAACGATCAAGAGACTGGCGGTGAAGATCAGCCGCTGTCTCAGCTCCTGAATTTTAAGAATGTTCCGGAATGTTTCTGTCAGTTTCGCCATTGGTTACTACTGAGCTGCTCCTCACCCACCTTGTGCGGCGCTTTCAATCTCTCGTTTGGTAAGAACGATCGCCTTTCCGCCCGCCGATTCAATTTTCTGGATCGCGGATTTGGCAAAAGCGTGAGCTGTGACTTCGAGCTTGCTCTTCAGCTCACCGCCGCCAAGAACTTTCACAGGGACATGTTTCTTTGAGACGGCCCCTAGCTGATAGAGAGTTTCAGGGGAGATTTTCCCGTCGGGTACTCTGCCCCTGGTGACGAGGGACTCAAGCTGCTTCACGTTCACAATCTGGTATGCTTTCTTAAACGGACTGTGAAAACCGAACTTTGGGACCCGACGAACCAAAGGCATTTGTCCGCCTTCGAACCATGCGCGGTGTTTATGCCCTGAACGAGAACCAGCACCCTTATGGCCGCGAGTCGAGGTGCCGCCATGACCGGACCCCTGGCCGCGCCCAATCCTCTTCGGCTTCTTTCTTGAGCCTGGGGCGTACTTCAGATTGCTTAATACATTGGGAGCCATGAGTGCTATTTTCCTTCTTCGTTCTCTATGGGCTCAACGACGACGAGGTGTTGTACCCTCCGGATCATACCGCGTATCTGCGGGGTGTCATTGTGCACTACCGACGAATTCGGCCTTCCCAGACCGAGCGCTTTGATCGTCCGTTTGTGCACTTCGAGTTCATCGATGATGCTTCGCTTTTGTGTGATCTTGATTCTCTTTGATCCGCTCACGACATCTCCCCCGCTTCTTGCTGCTCGAGCTGGAACAGTTCCCGAATGGTCATCCCCCTCTCCTGTGCAATCCTTTGAGGATCGCGCAGTGAAAGGAGTGCCCTCATTGTTGCTTTCACAACGTTGTGAGGGTTCGGCGACCCCAGCGATTTTGTCAGGACATCCTTTACGCCGGCGGATTCCAAAACGGCACGAACACCTCCCCCCGCAATCAAGCCCGTCCCGGGCGAAGCCGGCTTCAGGAGTACCTTCGCTGCCCCGGACTTCGCCATGACCGGATGCGGGATGGTATTTCCGACGATCGCGACCTTCACGATGTTTTTCTTTGCGTCGTCAATGCCTTTCGAGATGGCATCAGCCACTTCATTCGCTTTGCCAAGACCGATCCCAACATGACCTTTCCCGTCTCCGACAACAACGATTGCATTGAAACTGAAACGGCGGCCACCTTTCACAACCTTTGCGACACGGTTAATGTGGACCAACCGATCCTTCAGGTCTAATTCGCTTGCTTTAATTCGTGTCACTTAGGTATCCTTGAACATTCAACGTGATGCTGTGAATCCTCCGATCATTGCCACAATCGGTTTCAGTTTTTCTAGATTGGGTCACCTTCAACGCCAAAATTCCCCATCGCTGCCCCTCCCGGCAAGAACAAAGATCCATCGAGTGCGAAAATCACCGGGCATGGCTAACTCCTTCGAGGCCTCCAACTTTTTGCTTAGCATTCCCATATTCTTTTGTCTCCAGAACTGCCTCTTTCTATCGGGTCTAACCTTGTGGCATACACTGTTCAAAGTTGTCGGCTTCAGATATCAGGCTGCGGCTATATCCACGAACCAGCTCGGCGAGTCAAATGGCTGTCGGGAGAGGATTCGAACCTCTACTAACGGCTCCAAAGGCCGCTGTCCTGCCATTAGACGACCCGACAATCTGAGTCCGCCGCAGGTGGACGTCGGCAACGGTCAATCGCTCCGGCGACAGACCATTAGAACTTCAGCCCGGCTTCCCGCGCTCCCTCTGCAAGCGCTTTAACTCGACCGTGATAGAGAAATCCTCCGCGGTCAAAGACCACCTGGGTAATGTTTCGCTCCAATGCTTTTCTCGCGAGCATAGCTCCAACGACCTTCGACCGAGCGGCCTTCCCTTTCATGGCAGCAAGTTGGTCCCGCACTTCGGGAGAAAGAGACGACGTCGCAGCAAGCGTCGTACCCTTCGTATCATCAATGATCTGAGCGTAGATGTGCTTCAAGCTGCGATATACGGAAAGCCGTGGGCGGTCCGGAGTCCCGGAAATTCTCCTTCGGATCTTTTCCTTGATTCTCAAACGTCGCTCGTGTTTTTCTTTCTTAATCATCGCATTCGCGAATAGAACTAGGCGACCTTGCTCCACTTCAGTCCCGTAAGGTCCATGGTTGCTCCCATGGGCCTAGAATGATTTCCCCGTGTTTCCCATCGTCGAAGCAGCGATGAGAACATCCACCACCTTTCCATCGCCTTTTTCGCCGAATCAATAAGGACTATTGCTTCGCTCCCGCAGCCGCCGCTGCCTTTCCAGCTTTCCGTCTGATGTACTCGTCTTCGTACTTGATCCCCTTCCCTTTGTACGGCTCAGGTGGGCGGAAAGAACGAATCTTCGCCGCAACCTGCCCGACCAGTTGTCTGTCGATTCCACTCACGAGGATATTCGTCGCAGTCGGTGCCTCGACCTTCACCCCATCGGGAGGTGCAAAGACAATCGGATGAGAGTAGCCAAGCTGGAGCTGCAGTTTGGATCCCTTCATCTCAGCTCGATAGCCGACGCCGACAATTTCGAGCCTTTTCTGATACCCGTTCGAAACCCCGAAAATCATGTTATTAATGAGGGCACGCCATAATCCATGAAGAGCCCGATGCTCCTTGTCTCGCACGGGACACGTCACGAGGACTTCATTGCCCTTGATCTCCACCGAGATGTCAGGGGGGACCCTGGCCGACATTTCGCCCTTCGGCCCCTTCACTTTTAACAGGCCGTCGCTCTTCTCGACTTTCACACCCTCGAGAATTGGAACCGGTTTTCTGCCGATGCGCGACATTATGCTTTTGACCTCATGTGACTACCAAATATAGCAGATCACTTCTCCGCCGACCCCTATCTTTCTCGCCTCCTGGTCAGTCATGATTCCCCGTGAGGTCGAGATGATCGCCGTCCCCAAGCCACCGAGAACGCGAGGAAGATGCTCGTGGTCAACGTAGACTCGGCGGCCGGGCTTACTGACGCGTGTCAGACCAGTCAAAACACTTTGATTATCCTGGAATTTTAGATAGATTCGAATTGTCCCCTGCGGGCCATCCTTCATCTCCGTAAAGCGTGAGATGTACTTTCTCTCAAGAAGGATTCTTGTCAACTCCCGCTTCAAATTCGATGCAGGGATGTCCACCTTCCTGTGCTTCGCGCGGACTGCGTTTCGAATCCGTGTGATATAATCAGCGATGGGGTCTGTGTGCATAGCGCCTGATTGATTCCTGATGCAGGATTCACGTTTCTCTGTCAAGAGTCACACGAGCCAAGCTGAATCGTGCATCTTGCGTCCTGGAGTTTCTCGTTCACCAACTTGCCTTCCTAACGCCTGGAATTTTTCCTTGGAGTGCCAGAGAGCGAAAACAGATTCTGCAGATTCCAAACTTCCGAAGGTAACCGCGGGGCCGGCCACACATAGAGCAGCGGTGGTGCTTCCGTACTTTAAACTTCGGCTCCCGCTTCGCCTTGACAATCATCGCCAGTCGCGCCAAGGAAGTCTCTCAGTCTCCTTTCTCTATGCTTTCTCCGTAGATGTTTCCAGCACCTCTTGTCGTCTGACGAACGGCATGCCGAGGCCCTTCAGCAACTCGTAAGATTCTTCGTCCGTCTTTGCCGTCGTGACAAAGGTGATATCCATGCCCGTGATTTTCGTGACCTTGTCCACATCAACTTCGGGGAAGATAATCTGTTCCTTGATCCCCACCGTGAAATTCCCTCGTCCGTCGAGCGACTTCTCGGAAAACCCCCGAAAGTCACGGATGCGAGGGACAGCGATGTTCACGAAGCGGTCGAAGAACTCGTACATTCTTGCCCTCCGAAGGGTCACCCGGCATCCGATGGGAACACCCTGCCTCAACTTGAAATTTGAGATAGATTTCTTCGCACGCGTGATGACAGGTTTCTGGCCGACAATCAGCTCGAGTTCCTTCGCTGCAGCTTCCAGCAGCTTTGGATCCTGTGTGGCCTGTCCCAGTCCGATGTTCACACTAATTTTCTCCAATCGAGGAACCTGCATGACATTCTTGTAATGGAATCGTTTCATCAGCTCGGGCACGACGCTCCTCTTGTAGTGCTCGTACAGCCTTGGCGGTTTCACCCTCTCAAGGGAAGCCTTTGGAGCTGCCTCTTTTTCTTTCGGTTCCTTTACGGCTTTTGCTTTTGGCATCGTCTTCGACCAGGTATTGAGCAGCAAATGGACGTTTAGAACATTTCTCCGCAGTTCTTACAGACGCGCATCATCCTCTTTCTTCCCGTGCTCGGATCGGTGACGGGTGCATGGCCCAAACGGCTTGGCTCGTTACACTTGGGACAGATCACCATCACATTAGAGATATGGATCGGGGCCTCTTTCTGGATGATGCCCCCTTGGGGATTCTTTTGAGATGGCCTCGTGTGTCTCTTGATGATGTTCACCCCTTCCACGATGACACGCGACTTTTCCCTGAAAACTTTCAGCACCTTGCCATTCTTCCCAAGGTAGTTTCCAGCAATGACAACTACCGAATCATTCTTGTGGACTTTCATTCTATTTCTTTCTTAAGAAAAACCGAACACCGAGTATACGCCTGATGTACGAAGCGGGTCGATCTACGCAAACGCGAATGTGGGTACTGATCATCCTCAATCATCAGCATTCCTCCGCAACCGTTACAAGATCCCATTAAACATGCGGCGTCACAATGCATCATCTTATCCCCTAAACCACCTCTGGTGCGAGCGAGACGATCTTCATAAAATGCTTCTCCCGCAACTCGCGGGCAACGGGTCCGAACACTCTCGTTCCTCGAGGTTCATTCTGCGCATTCACAAGGACCGCCGCGTTCTCATCGAACCGGATGAAGGAGCCGTCCCCGCGCCGGACTTCCTTCGTTGTGCGTACGACGACAGCACGTGAAACTTCCCCCTTCTTCACCGCCGCCCCTGGAAGCGCGGATTTCACTGAGACAACGATCGTATCACCGATGCTGGCATAGCGTTTGTCATGTCCGCCAAGAACGCGGATGCATCGAACTTTTTTCGCACCGGAATTGTCCGCAACCACTAGATTTGTTTCTTCCTGAATCATCGCGCATCCCTTTTACTTCGCGCGCTCTAGAACCTCGACGAGCCGCCAACGCTTCATCTTACTCAACGGTCGGGTTTCCATGATCTTCACGACGTCTCCGACTTTCGCTTCTTGTTTTTCATCGTGCGCCATCAGCCTTGTGGTCCGATGGAAATACTTCTTGTAAATCGGGTGTTGAATACGTCGGTCGATCTCGACAACGATGCTCTTTTGCATCTTATCGCTGACGACGGTTCCGACACGCACTTTTCGTTTCGTCACCCGCCCCACCGGATTCGATCGATTGTCTGCGTTCATTGTTTCTCCACCGCCTCCTGCGATTCTTTCCTCCGCGCCAGCTCCCTCATGCGAAGAACGGTCTTCATTCGTGCGATATCCCTCCGAACCGTCCTCAATTTTGCAGGACTCTCCAGCTGAGTGGTCGCATGCCGGAAGCGCAGGATGGAGAGGTTTTCCTCTTCGTCGGCGATCCTCTTCTTCAGTTCTTCATCCGACATGCTCTTGATTTCGTAGATCTTCATATCCGTGAAATTCTCATGCAGGTGTATAATCCGTCCGCATCACAAATTTTGTTTTGATTGGGAGCTTATGGGCTGCCAGGGCGAGAGCTTCTTGTGCCACTTCGTGTTTGATCCCACCCACTTCGAACATTACCCGACCGGGCTTCACGACCGCAACCCACATCTCAGGAGCTCCTTTCCCCTTTCCCATTCGTGTCTCTGCTGGCTTCTTCGTCACAGGCTTGTCTGGAAAAATCCGGATCCACACTTTTCCCTCCCTCTTCATCATTCGCGTCAGTGCGATACGAGCGGCTTCAATTTGCTTCGCCGTAATCCACGCCGGCTCGAGTGCTTTCAGGCCGAAGTCGCCGAAAGCCACGGTGTTTCCTCTCGTCGCCACACCCTTCATTCGCCCTCGCTGTGCCTTGCGATACTTTACGCGTTTAGGCATCAACATAATGAAAGTCTCTCGCTTCCGTGAATTCCCTTTTTAAGGTTTCCCGAGGTGATCTCCAAGAATTTCCCCCTTACAAATCCAAACCTTTATTCCGATCGCTCCATAAATCGTCTGTGCCGTAGCCTGGGCGTAATCGATATCGGCGCGGAGGGTATGGAGGGGGATCCTTCCTTCCTTGTACTGCTCAGTCCTCGCGATCTCAGCTCCTCCGAGCCGACCGGAGGCCATCACCCTGATCCCTTCCGCTCCCATCCGCATCGCAGCGGTAATGGCAGACTTCATCGCTCGGCGGAACGAGATCCGCCCTTCGATCTGAGTTGCAATCGTTTCGGCAGCAAGGTACGCGTCAAGCTCTGGCCGCTTGATCTCATGGATGAGGATCTTCACCTCTTTGTTTGTAATCTTCTTTAATTCCTCTTCCAGCTGCGTGATCTCTTTGCCGCTTCGTCCGATGACAATCCCCGGGCGCGAGGTATGAATCGTAATCGCGGCGCGCTTCAAAGTTCTTTCGATGACAATCCGGGAAATCCCAGCTTTCTTCAAACGACTGTGGATGTAATTCCGGATCATCAGATCTTCGGTCAACTTGTCGGCGAAGGATTTCTCGTCGTACCAGTTGGAATCCCAGGTTCGGATGATCCCCAGACGCAGCCCGATTGGATTTGTTTTCTGTCCCAAGAATTCCTCCGGCGTTCTTCTCCCTTTTCTAAAAGTTAGTTGAAATTATTCCTTCTGCGCGACGACGATGGTAATATGATTTGAACGCTTGCGAATCCTGTACGCCCTCCCCATGGGTGCAGGGAGGATCCGCTTCAGCGTGGGCCCCTGGTCCACATACGCCTCACGAACGTAGAGGCTCTCCACATCCACCTTTCCCGTCTCATGCTTGTTCTGAAGATTCGAGACAGCCGAGCGGAGAGTTTTCTCAGCTACCTTCGCCGCATGTTTCGGTGAAAAATGAAGAATCGTCAGAGCCTCGTCCACTGACTTTCCCCGGATGAGGTCGATCACCAGCCGCATCTTTCTGGGAGAAGACGGCACGTATCGATTCACTGCTCTTGCTTCCATCGCCATGTTCGCCTTTATCCTTCAGCAGGGGTCGTCGTTTCCTCAGTCTTCAGGCCCGGATGACCACGGAAGATCCTCGTCGGAGCAAACTCCCCGAGCTTGTGTCCAACCATCGCCTCGTGCACATAGACAGGGATGAACTTGTTTCCATTGTGAACAGCAAAGGTATAGCCGACAAACTCCGGCGTGATCGTGGAATCCCGGGACCAAGTCTTGATTACTTTCTTTTGGCCACTTTTCTCCAGTGCTCGTATTTTCTCGAGCAACTTCGGATCAACAAACGGACCTTTCTTCAGAGAGCGAGTCATCTCTATCTGGTTCCTATTTCAATCAACCTTAGCGCCGTCTTTTCACGATGTACTTATCCGAAGGTTTCTTGACTTTCCGCGTCTTCCTTCCCTTCGTGTGGGCGCCCCATGGACTCACCGGGTGCGGATTCCCCTGCGGGGACTTCCCCTCTCCGCCCCCATGCGGATGATCGACAGGGTTCATCACCACTCCACGCGATTGTGGACGTCTTCCAAGCCAGCGCATACGTCCTGCCTTGCCATAGCTGATATTCTCATGGTCCAGATTACTTGTAACCCCAATCGTGGCCATGCAATCCTGTGAGACATTTCGAATCTCACCCGACGGCAACCTGAGCTGAACGTAGGCTCCTTCCTTCGCCAGTATCTGGACGTACGTCCCGGCGCTCCTGGCAAGCTGAGCTCCCTTTCTCGGGATCAGCTCGACGTTGTGGACAAATGTTCCGACGGGAATGTTCTTCAGCGGGAGGGCATTCCCTGTCTTGATTTCGGCGTTCTCACCCGACTCGAGTATTTCGCCCACTTTCAAGCCCTCGGGTGCGATAATATAGCGTTTCTCTCCATCCACATAATTCAGGAGAGCGATCCGCGCCGAGCGATTGGGATCGTACTCGATGGAGGCGACCCGCGCCGAGATACCCGGTTTGTCCCTTCTGAAATCAATCACGCGGTACGCCCGCTTGTGCCCACCACCTCGGTGCCGCGCGGTGACATGGCCGTTTGAATTCCGTCCCCCCGTTTTCTTCAGTGACTCCAGAAGAGACTTCTCAGGCTCCGTTCTCGTGATCTCGTCGAACGTCGCAACGGAATACCATCTGGACGACGGGGTTACGGGTCTTAGTTTTCTGAGCCCCACGTTTGCTTTCCTTCTGTGTTACACACTCTCCACGAACTGAATCTTATCGCCTTCTCTCAACGTCACAACGGCTTTTTTCCAGTGCGCCGTCCGACCGGTGAACCGCCCGCGCCTCGTTAACTGCGACTTCGTCTTTCCCTTCTGTGTCATCGTCCGTACGCTCTCCACTTTCACCCTGAATTTTTTCTCAACGGCTTTCGCGATCTCAATCTTGTTCGCCTCACTATCCACCTCAAAAGCGTATTGACGCTTGGCTTCCAACAAGGTCATCTTTTCCGTGATCAACGGTCTTTTCAGTATTTCTCTCATCAGAGGCTCAGCTCAAGAGTTCCGAAAGCTCTTCGCAAGTACTTCAACAGCACTCTTCTGGAAAAGGAGAATCTGGTTGTCCAAGATGTCGTACGTGGATGCCTTAGAAGCTTCCAGCACGTTCACCGTGGGAAGATTCCGCACTGACTTATACACGTTCGCGTCTGTGTTGGGAACGAGTAGCAGCGTCTTCTTCCCGTCAAGCGCGAGTGCCTTCAAGATCGAAACCATTTCTTTGGTCCTGGGCTGCGGAAAAGTAAAATCCTCGACGACCATGATCCGTCCGTCCTTCGCCTTGTAGGAGAGAGCAGATTTTCGCGCGAGCGTTCTCACTTTCTTGGGCAGCTTCAAGTCATAGTCTCGAGGTCGAGGACCGAAAATAGCGCCGCCTCCTATCCACAGAGGCGAGCGAATTGTCCCGACCCGAGCTCGCCCCGTATGCTTCTGCCGCCACGGCTTCCTGCCACCGCCTCGCACTTCGGCCTTCGTCTTCGTCTTATGCGTACCTTGCCGTTGACTTGCTAGGTACGCTCGGACAGCTTGATAAATCGCTTGATCGTTCGGCTCAACCTCGAAGATCCCGGGCGGAAGCGCCACGACCTCCCCACTCTTCGTCCCGTCAGTTTTGTAAACTTCTAATTCCATTTCGAGAGGAGATCTCCCCTGGCCTATTGTTTCTTGATCTCAAGGTAACTGTTCACCGCACCGGGGACCGAGCCGCTTACAATGAGGATGTTCGACTCACTGATCACTTTAAGAACCTTCAGATTCCGAACAGTAACCCGCTCGCCTCCCATGCGCCCTGCCATTCGCTGCCCCTTGAAAACCCGCGAGGGGAACGAGCTTGAACCGATGGAACCCGGTGCGCGCTCCCGATCGCTTTGACCGTGCGTTCTGGATCCCCCGCCAAAGTGGTGCCGCTTCACCACACCTTGAAATCCCCGACCCTTTGAGATCCCTGAGACTTTTACTATGTCTCCCGGAGAAAAGATCGAATCCACCTTAATTTCATCACCGGGTTTGTGCGCTTCAACGGCGAAGCCTTTGAACTCGCGGATGATTCGGGCGGGCTTTACGCCGGCTTTCGAATAATGTCCCTTCAGCGGTTTCGCAACCCTTTGCTCTTTTTGTTCACCGAATCCAAGCTGGATTGCGTTGTAGCCGTTGTTCTCCTTCGTCTTCACCTGAGTCACGCGGCAGGGGCCTGCTTCGATGACGGTACAGGGAATCGATTGCCCTTGTTCGTCGAAGATATTCGTCATCCCAATTTTTTTGCCAATCAGTCCAGCCATGGTTCCACTGCTTGTAGAATTTTGAACCGCACGATCAATTGCGAGCGGGGCAAAGGGCTTGTTCAGACCTTGATCTCCACGTCAACGCCTGCGGGAAGCTCCAGCTTCATAAGAGAATCCACCGTCTTGTTCGTCGAGTTCAGAATGTCGATGAGCCGTTTGTGCGAACGGGTTTCGAATTGCTCTCTCGACTTCTTATCGACATGAGGAGACCGCAAAACGGTGTAAACCGTTTTCTTCGTCGGAAGGGGGATCGGGCCCGAGACAACGGCGCCCGTCGACTTTACAGTCTTGATGATTTTCTCCGCCGACTTATCGATCAGGTTATGATCGTATGACTTCAGCTTGATGCGAATCTTCTGACCCGGCATAGTTGATCGTCGCGTTGCTCGACGCTTGAGTAACAAAAAGGCTGTCCTGAAAACCTCTCCAGGGCAGCCATCCGTACCGCTATTCTAAGATTTTCGTGACGACTCCCGCCCCGACCGTGTGTCCGCCTTCACGAATCGCGAAGCGCAAACCTTCTTCCATCGCAATGGGAGAGATCAGTTCCACGGTAAGGTTGTCGACATTATCCCCGGGCATGACCATCTCTGTCCCGGTTGGCAGCGTGGCAACTCCCGTGACATCCGTCGTACGGAAGTAGAATTGCGGACGATAACCGGTGAAGAAGGGTGTATGCCGACCTCCTTCCTCTTTTTTCAAGACATACACCTGCGCAGTGAACTTCTTGTGCGGTGTGATGCTTCCCGGCTTGGCGATCACCATCCCACGCTCGAGTTCATCCTTCTCGACGCCACGGAGGAGAATTCCGATGTTGTCACCAGCAATCCCTTCATCCAGCTCTTTGCGGAACATCTCCACGCCAGTCACCACACTCTTCTTGTGCTGGCCTAGGCCGATGATTTCCACTTCCTCGCCAACTTTGACTCGGCCACGCTCGACGCGCCCCGTTCCCACGGTACCGCGACCAGTGATGCTGAAGACGTCCTCCACCGGCATCAGGAACGGCTTATCCACCTCACGCGGTGGAACGGGAACGTAGCTATCGACCGCATCCATCAGTTCGTAGATACACTTGAAGGCAGGATCATCCGGCTTGGAGTTTGGATCGAGGGCGCGCTCCATTGCCTTCAAGGCACTCCCGCGGATGATGGGAATTTCATCCCCGGGGAACTCATATTGCTTCAGGAGATCACGAAGCTCCATTTCCACAAGCTCGATCAATTCAGGATCATCCACCATGTCGATCTTATTCAGGAAAACGACAATCCGCGGAACGCCGACCTGACGAGCCAGAAGGATATGCTCGCGGGTCTGAGGCATCGGGCCGTCGTTCGCCGCCACGACGAGGATTGCACCGTCCATCTGGGCCGCACCCGTGATCATGTTCTTGATATAGTCGGCGTGTCCCGGGCAGTCGACGTGTGCATAGTGCCGATTTGCCGTCGAGTATTCTACATGTGCGACAGCGATGGTGATACCGCGCTCCCGCTCTTCAGGAGCATTGTCGATGCTCTCAAAGGTGCGAACCTCTGCGAGACCCCGTTTGTTCAGAACCATCGTGATCGCCGCGGTCAAGGTCGTTTTCCCATGGTCAATATGGCCGATCGTCCCGATATTGACGTGTGGTTTGTCCCGCACAAATTTTGCCTTTGCCATTCTTAAATCTCCTCTGGTAAATGAAGGTGATTGAGAATGATAAAATGCCGGAGGTTTCTCAAACAGTGACTAGCTCTTTGCCTCTAACTTTTTCAATGATCTGCTCAGAGATACTCCGAGGCACTTCATCGTAATGAGAAAACTG
>JBBIJH010000065.1:0-13167 GCA_037446075.1 Ignavibacteriales bacterium | reverse complement strand
GCCGCGGCAGGTACGAATTGACAGATGTTTCCAGGCCACACGACGAGACAACAAGAAGCACCTGGACCACGCTCAAAACCAAAGCATAAATCCCGTTTAGTTCTGCCCCGAGGGTGCGCGCGATCAGCACCGAAAATGCGTAGATCAAGGCATATTCAAGAATCCTCCCCACATGATTCCAGAGAAAACCTTGAACGATATCTTTCGCTAAGGACATATCCAGATCAAAGCAGACACCTAGAGATGGCCCAGGTGGACTCGACAGGCATAACAGATAGCGGAGGTACAGCAGATTGACGGGTCAATACGCATCAGCTCTTCTTCAGATCCGAGAGAATTTTGTTCACCGCCTCCCGGAGGTTTTTCACATAGAGCGGTTCGCCAGTCGTCCACGAGGACCTCTTTGGATGGGAAGAGGCGAAAAGTCCCTGGACAACGCGAATGAACTTCAGCTCCAGGGCACGTGCAAGCTCCTCGTCTTTCTCAGAGTCGCCGACGAAGTAGGACCGTGCGAGATCCACCTTCCGTTCTTTCACTGCTCTGAGAACCAGGCCCGGTTTGGGCTTTCGGCACTCACAATTCTCGCTCGGCGCGTGAGGACAGTAATAAATCGCTTCGACCTCTCCACCGTTTTTCCTGATCGCGTCGAGCATCTTTTCATGAATTTCCAAGAGCGCATCGAGAGTCATCAGCCCACGATTCACGGCAGATTGATTCGTGATGATGATCACACGGATCTTGTTCTTCTTTAGGAGCCTCAGCGCCTCAAATACCTTCGGCAAGAATTGGAACTCGGACCAGGATCTCACATAGTCTGGGCGATCAACGTTAATGACTCCATCACGGTCCAGAAAGACGGTTACTCGGTCAGCAACCTTGCTCGGTGTCACAATACCCCGGTCAATCTCCTTTCAACAAGATTGCGTGAATCGTGGGGGGCTTGGAACTAAAAGACGAGAACGCGCGGCCGAAGAAGCGCAGAATCGAAAAACCCCTGACAATGAAAAGAACATCAGAAATGCGCGATCGAAGATTCAGACGACCATCGGATGTGCTGTGCGCCGGAATTCCTGGTACCACTCGATGGTCCGACGCAGACCTTCCTCGAGTCTCACCTTCGCCCGGAATCCGAATTCCTTCTCTGCTTTTGAGACGTCAAGGAGACGCCGCGGCTGTCCGTTCGGTTTCGTCGTATCCCAGACAATCTTCCCCTCAAAGCCTGTCAGCCGAACGATGAGGTCGACGAGATCGCGGATGGTAATCTCAAAGCCCGAGCCGATGTTCACGGGATCGCTTTTATTGTACCGCTCCGCAGCGAGAAGGATCGCCTCTGCGGCATCCTCGACGTAGAGAAATTCCCGAGTCGGAGTCCCGTCGCCCCAGCAGATGATTTCCTGCGCGCCACTCTCGTTCGCCTCGATGCATTTCCGGATCAGCGCAGGGATCACGTGCGAAGTCTCGAGATCAAAGTTATCCCTCGGTCCATAGAGGTTCACGGGAAGCAAGAAGATGGAGTTGAACCCATATTGCTGCCGGTACGCAGCAGACTGAACCTGCAGTATCTTCTTGGCAATGCCATAAGGTGCGTTTGTCTCCTCCGGATAACCGTTCCAGAGATCTTCTTCACGAAACGGGGCAGGGGTGAATTTCGGGTAGGCACAGATTGTTCCTATCGCGACAAACTTCTGGACTCCAAAGTGCCGCGCCTCCTCCATGAGCTGGATGCCCATGATCGCGTTGTCATAGAAAAACTTCCCGGGATTCATCTTGTTCGCGCCGATCCCTCCAACAACAGCGGCGAGATGGATGATCATCTCTGGCATTGCTTCGCGGTATAGGCGCTGAATTGCCCCTCGTTCGCGAAGGTCATAGTCTTTCCGTCTCGGCACAACGATCTCTTTGCAGCCACGCACCCGAAGCTTTTCAACCACAAATGAGCCAAGAAACCCGGCTCCGCCCGTGACTACAACTCGCTTCTCAGACCAGAAATCACTCGGGTTCATCGTCGCTCTATCTTTTACGTGCCACTCACCATTTCCCCGTCAGGACCGGTTTTCCTGAAAGCTCAAGATCCAACATTTCGACGTCTGCATCAACCATTAATCGGACAAGGTCTCGGAAACGCGTCTTCGGTTCCCAACCCAGATCTCGTCGAGCCTTGGATGCATCACCAACGAGATGGTTTACCTCCAGTGGACGGAAGTACCGCTTGTCGATTTCCACATAGTCATGCCAATCGAGTCCCACGTATCCAAATGCCTCATCAAGAAACTCCCTCACGGGATGACTTTCTCCTGTTGCCACGACGAAATCGTCTGGTTGGTCTCTCTGAAGAATGCGCCACGTCACCTCGACGTATTCCTTTGCGTATCCCCAGTCTCGCCTCGCATCGAGATTGCCGAGGTATAACTTGTCTTGCAAGCCGGCCTTGATCCGTGCAACGGCGCGTGTGATCTTCCGGGTAACGAACGTCTCTCCACGCCTCGGAGACTCGTGGTTAAAAAGGATCCCGTTCGCGGCGAAGATGCCGTACGCTTCGCGGTAGTTCTTGCATATCCAGTAGGCATACAGCTTTGCGCAGGCATACGGGCTTGCGGGACAGAACGGAGTTGTCTCGCACTGTGGAATCTCCGTCGTGTTTCCGAACATCTCGCTGCTTGAAGCTTGATAGAACCTTGTCTTGATCCCGGTCTCCCGAATCGCCTCGAGGATTCGTACTGTTCCGAGGCCCGACACGTCTCCAGTGTATTCCGGGATATCAAAACTGACACGAACGTGACTTTGTGCAGCAAGGTGGTAGATCTCGTCGGGCTCAAGTCGGTACAGTAACTTCATCAGGTTCGAGGAGTCGGAGATATCTCCGTAATGGAGGAAGAGTCGTACTCCATTGATGTGTGGGTCCTGATAGAGATGATCGATGCGGCTCGTGTTGAAGGTGCTTGCACGGCGGATGATTCCGTGGACTTCGTAGCCCTTGCTAAGAAGAAGCTCAGCGAGGTAAGAGCCGTCTTGACCCGTGATTCCAGTGATGAGGGCTTTTTTCAAGAATTTTCCTCCCCCTATTTCATCATTTACTCAACAGTCAAGTTAAGCTTGCCAGGATTTAACAGCAACCCCTTGACCGCCTTCAGAAAGGTGCTAACCTCATTCCAAGTTCTCCTGAACGATTCGGCAAGTCTCCGCGGGGCGATGTCGGCATAGAAATGAGTAAGTCGATTGCGGTAACTGGCCATCGCTTTCAAAATTTTCGCAGCAAAATGTTGAGGAACGATCTCCACTTCACCCAGCTTCAGACCAATCGTCTTGTATTCGGTTGCCCCTTCCACCTGGGAGTCTTGCCAAAAGGTGAGCGCAGGATGAAAAACACCTTCCAGTGCTGGTCTTAGGTGGAACTGTGCTCTTATGGAATTGTCCTCCTCGCCAAGGTCTGTCAGTGATAGTCGTGGGAGTTTTCTTCGCTTCTCACCATCACGCTGAATCCCATCGATTCTTGGAACGATCGACCGACTTTTGATCGGTTGCTTCACTTAGATTGAAACCTATCTAGTATCGCTTTGTGAAACTCAGTCACTATCGGCTTGAAATCGGCGTATAGAATGCCGATCCTTTCCTCAAATTCGAATCTCCTCCCGTCAGTAGGTTCAAAGAGGACAGTGCCGTGGGATATCGCATCAAAAGAGATCTCCAAACCCGCTTTTTGCAGGATTACGATATCGGCACTTTTTCCCGGAAAGATATCTGTGAAAATATCCTACAGCTCGTTGTCAGCAGCCCGTGAATCCTCTCGCGGCAATCGGCTCTCGGCAAACACAACCCCGATGTCAACATCATTCAACGGATGGTTCGTTCCTTCGGCGTGGGATCCAAACAAATAGACAAGGTCAATACCCATTGCTCGCAACCGATCCCGCTGCTTTGGGGTCAAGTCTTGGTTCATGGTTTCCCTCTCGATTCTCATGCTGCTGCTCGTTGGAACCTGCGGCAAAATATACTAAAAAGAAAAGAGGAAATCTATTGCCTCTTCCTACTTTCATGGATTGCATGACCTTTTCAGAGAGGGGGCCAAATCACAGTGGGTACGAAGGACGTCCCCGTCTGTCTGCCATCGACAGGATAGTGCCGAAGGTCCAAAGGACTCCTTCGGAGGATGCCATTGGGGAGAAACCTCTCTTACCTGTCTCATTTCACCGGACCGGCTCCCACTCCTCCGAAAAACTCTTCCGACGAAGGATGATGGAGAGCGCGTTCAGTAGCCAGAAGAGCCACACCCGAAGGTAGCCGAACTTCCGGTATCTTCGAGGCGATTCAAAGACCTTCACGGACCTGACATACCTAATACTTCCAAGGCGGGCCAACTTTCGATACAGATCAAAGTCCTCACCCGCAGCGAGTTTCTCGTCATATCCTCCCACCTTGAAGAACTCACGCCGCTTAACGACCTGGCATTCTCCCCTCCCGGTCCCGAACCCGATGGCGTTCAACGCCCGGACATGGAAGTTGTGAAGGCAATGGTAGATGCAGTCAACAAGAGTCTCTTCCTCTGGATAGACGCGAACAGGACATGTTGCAGCGACCACACCAGGCCTCTGGAGCACATCGAGCATATCTCTCAAATAGCGTGACACATCCTCAATTCTGACGTCCGCATTGATAAAAAGCAACACCTCACCCGAGGATCTGCGGGCACCGAGGTTGCGTGCTTCCGCGATCGTTTGCCTCCCGTTGCCAGAGTGACTGACAACGATATGGACTTTCTCCCTTGCAATCTCCACTGTCCGGTCCTGGCTTCGACCGTCGCTCAGGATAAGCTCAATCTCAAACTTCTTGACCAACTCTTCGGAGAATTGAGAGAGCAGATTTCCAATTACCTGCTCCTCGTTCAATGTCGGGATGATGACGCTGATCATTCTCTTTCGAATTCAAGAATGGGCAGTAGTGGAGAGCTTTTCGATGCGGAAAATCACGGGGGCTAGAGCGAGAAATAAAGCCCATAGAGAACGACATTCGGAGATACACGGATTGCAGGACTCGGGAGATGAATAAAGTTCAATCCCTCCTTCAAACTTCTTAGAAATCCGCTCTCGCCCGGCAGTCGGGTAAGATCATAATCGAGCGCGAGATACAGTTCCAGATGTCCTCCGTCCCGCTGGAGATCGCGCACACCGAGTCCGAGCGCAACGCAAAGGAAGTCGGGCCATAGCGCCTTCAGACTTTTCGGAAGGAGATTTTCCAGTTTGAGGCTGAGCCAAAACCGCTGTCCCTCATAGTCATCGACGATGAGATGCTTCTGATTCTGAAAAGGTCCACCGCGCGGAGGCTCAGCGTTTGACGGAAGATAGCTGAATTTCAGATCGAAGTTCTTGAGAAAGGGAGCATAGCGCCTCGCTACAGGGAAAAAAGCACCGCCAACGTTCGCTGCTGCATCGACGCGATCGAAACCCCATAGGGTCGAGAAGCCGTCCTGAACCTCAACATACAATTCGAACAAACTCCCAGCCACTGCACCAAGCCAGAGGGCCTTCTCCGTTCGAAATCCTGACCATTCGAAGGCCTTGGCGCCGAGGACGGACGTCAGCATCCCTGCATAGAAGTGCCCAACCTTGTCCACATTCTTTGCATAGCGAAGATCCTCTCTAAAGTGAAAAGGACCGCCGTAGTCTTTCCACCACGCCTTCTCGACATATAACTGATGGGCCACTCCCACACCCAGGAGGCCGCCCCCGATCATTGCGAGCCGCCCATATCGGATGTTGTCTTGCCGGACCGGCGACTTCGGTGATGTGGAATTCGCACGTGTTGAATCGTCTGCATTCCACGACTCAATCTGAGGATTGAAGAATTCATGTGTCCGCGAATTCAGCTGAGCCTCTGACTGGAGGAGAAAGACTAGCAGCAAACAGACGGCAGAGATGAAGACGTACAGGAATCTTTTCATACTCGTCATCTCAGATGGGGTACTTTACTGAGGTGAAGATGAATCTTCGCACTCCGCCTGGAGTCTGGGAGTGCGAGACTTCAGTCTCGTGCCCTGATCTCTTAGTAATCCACCCTCACTGTCGTCCAGAGAATCGAGTCGTTCAGCGTGCGAGCTTCTTTGACGAAATCGAACGAGCGATGGAAATACTTGATCTCCAGAAAATATTGCTTGATCGGCTGCCACTCCAGACTGAGCGTGGCAAGCGTGCGATTCACACGACGACCGTCGAGGAAGACATTCGCGTGCAGGTGATCGCCGTCCCCCCGAAGGATGTTTCCCCCAGCGTTGTAGATCATTCCGCCGCGGGAATCCACAATGTTTTCTCCGCTGCGCTGAAAACGAACTTGCCCATTGATCCCGAGTCTGTAGGTGATGTCGAAATCGAAACCGAGGAGCCACTCGTCAGAATTAGGCTGGAGAGAATGTCCCAGCGAGAGATCCTTGTGCGTGTAGGAATTGGCAATCGAGCGATGAGAATAGACGAAAGGATTGATCCGAGTGTACTCCGTAAACAGGGTGAGGTTGGACACACGGAGTGCATCCGTCCAGAGAATCCCCCACTGCCACCCGAATTTGTTATCATTTCCGCGGACATCGTTGCCAGCGTATTTCAGGGTCTCAAAATTCAAGTCATCGATGAGGAATGTGCCTATCATTCTCACCTTCTTCGCGGGGAGCAGTTCGATATCCATCGCGATAACGGAATTGTTTCGATTCGCGGGGTCGGCGGCAAGGTCAGCGCTCGTCAAGAACACGAGGGGATTGAGATAGGCGAAGTTCACGGGCTGATTGCTGTAGAAGATCGCTTCGTTTAGCCCGAGTCGAATTCTGGAAGAAAGGTTGAACTCCAACCGATGCGTCGAAATGTACTTCGAGGAAATCTGGCGCCCCAAGGTATCCGTTCCTACAAGACTTCCGTGGACAAAAGAGTAGCTGATCGACTTGTACCGAAGCTCCACTTTTCCGAAATCAAAAGGGACAGTAGTACTCGAAAGAACCATTCGATCGGAGAATCCGGCGCCCCAAAGAAGCTGCTCTCTTCCTAACGTGACGCGAAGCCAGTCAGTGTCGTACTGCAGGTAGCCGGTCGTGAAATCGAAATACTTGCCTTGCTCACTAAACTTGCTGTTGGCCTTCAGCCTGTTATCCAGCCTCCCGAAATTCGGATCCCCTCCAAGGCGCTCACCGTTGGAAGCCTGCAGGTAAAAACCGAGCCGATTAAAGAGCGTTCCTCTCAACCGAATGCCAAGTTCCCCGAGAGCAATAAAAGGAGAACCAACGGAATCACCGCTCGCCACTCGATAGTTCAGGGAACCAAATCCATCGACGAAGAAAGAAGCAACGGAATCTTCGTACGCTGCAAGATACTTCTGACGCCGATTCTGGAATACACTCGAAAGGTCAAGAGCCGGAAGAAATGGACTGGCCCTTGAGAGCGTCCTGTTCATGTCGTACTCAAACTCTGCACTGTAATCGATCAACTTGGCTTGATCAATACGCGAGAGACGATCATTTTGGGCTTGGGCTGTCAGAAGAAACCGCGCGACGTCACCGCGGGTGAGGGGAAGAACTCCCCAGCGGAAACCATCAACCGTGCCACGAAGCTGCTGACGCAAAAGGAACTTGTAAATCGGGTGACTTGGAGGAAGGAGTTCACGCTGGGCATAGGCTGTGGAGAAACTCACTACAAGGAGGATGAAACCTTGTCGAATGAGATAGCGTGTTAGCAAAACTGGGAACTGAGGCACGCTCACGGAATAATGGTGAAATGGAATATTGGAACGCGTGATGCAGGAAACACCAGGAAAAGGGCTACCGCCACTACGGCGCGGACGCGTGCCGCAGTTCTTCCTCCCACGTTCCCTCCTTGCGCTTAGCCTGCAACGCCCTTATGAGAGCCATCAATTTGTTCTCCACGCGGTAATGGAATTCGTCAAAGCTGTCGAAAGCCTGTGTTGAGATCTTCTGGGTCGCCTTTGGTCCAATGACCCTCGTCATGAGTTCGCCGAGCGAGCCCAACGAGACGTTCAGAAAGTACAAGTATTCGTTGATGGATCGACGGCAATATCCCTCCGTAATGTTTGCCGAAACAGACTGGGCTGCGTCGAGGATCTGAGCGCGTAATTTGAAATCAATTTTTCCATTGGAAGAAACCAATTCGTCCACCATCTGGAACGGAGAAATGGCATCATTCCAGACCTCCAGCTTCATGTAACCTCGATTGATGTTCTTACGTTTCGTGTAGATCATTTATCCTCCATTCCGTTATCCCACCACTCCAGCATTCCACTAGTCCATTGCTCCTCACTGTTATTCACTCGGAACAGACCTCACTCGCACCCTCTCTCCACCCCGATCCAGTGACTCTTGGCAGGCCGTAAGAACCTCCAGTACTCGGAGTCCCTCTTCTCCGTTCGTTCGTGGGAACTTGCGCGTTTTAATACACTCGAGGAAATGGAGTACTTCTTCCTTTAACGGCTCTTTCAACTCAACGGGAATCCTCAGCGCCTCAGCCTTCTGTGCCACAGGAATCCCACTGACCCAGTTTACCTTATGGGGATAGATCACGAGTTTGTCCTCGACGGCTGTGTCATTGAAAACAACCATCTTCTCCTCTCCGATCACTACGAGCTTCTGCTCCTTGAACGGATGTAACCAGCTGACAAAGAGATGAGCGTTGACACCGCTGGGAAACTTCAGGTTGGTGAGGGTCACATCTGCGACGGAGTCATTCAGGTAGTTTGTACCGTGTGCGCTCACCTCCTCGGGCATCTCCCCGACCAATGCCAGCATCATCGAGATGTCATGAGGGGCAAAGCTCCACAAGATGTTTTCCACGATGCGAATCTTCCCAAAGTTCAAGCGATTCGAATAGAGATACTGAATCTTTCCAAGCTCTCCGTTCCTCACCAGCTCCCTCAACTGCACAAACGCGGGATGGTATTGAAGAAGATGGCCCACCATCAGGATTCGATTTCCCTCCATGGCTCTCTGTACCAGATCTTCCCCCTCAGCAACACTGAGAGCAAGAGGTTTCTCAATGAGAACGTCTTTTCCTTTCGTAAGGCACTCGTTGGCAATGTGGTAGTGAGTTGATGGTGGAGTTGCAATCACAATGGCGGAGACCTCGGGGTTTTTCAGAATGGCATCCAAAGATGAGATTACGGGAAGACTGGGATAGAGCTGAGCAACTTTTGATTTCCTCTGTTCGTGAATCTCACAGACGGCTCCTAGAACTCCGAGATCGTTGAGCACTCGTAAGTAATTCAGTCCCCACTCTCCCGCGCCGATCACCGCTACATTGATCATCGCATTCTCATGGCATATCAGAAAAACAAGGCTCTTCCTTCAGTATTGAACGCTCGATGCTTGTTGGGAGAAGACTTCTCAAGCAGGCCCTCCCGAGATCGAATAACCTCAACATCCGATCCCTTATCGGTTCCCGAGGGCCGGCATAACAATCAAGGTCTTCTCTAAGATCGACCATCAACCTCCCCAGGACGGCGCCAATTTCTCCCGAAGAAGAGAGGGGTCAGACAGATATAGACGCGTGTGCAAACAGGTTAGCTGATCGCCCAGAGAACCTCCCCCTTAAACTTCCGAAAATCTTCCAGCTGCTTTGTCAGCAGAAGATACACAAGGTGACCATCCACCGCCGCATATTCGTGAACGAGAACGTTTCGAAAACCTCTCATTCTCTTCAAGGTTTCTACCATTTCCTGCGATAAGATCGCTCGTTCCAGTAGCTTCTCAAACAAATCGTTCTCTTCCGAAGGGAGGCCAAGACGCATTCCAGAGACAAACAGTTTACAGATATCGATCGTCCATTCGATCAATAGCTGCAGCACCCTCTCACAGCTTCTTTTCAATCACCCTGTACTCAGCGAAATCTGCCGGCATGATCTGACCAAGTTCCTTGAGGTACGAATCCAGCTCATCCACCTTTGCCAGGATGCGATCTCGGTCAACCACGTCCCACCTCTTGGAGATACTCACGATAGATGTGCTCGAAATCAGCGAACTCCTCGATTGTCTTGAACGCTATCGCGTACAGTTGATCTTCGTTCCGGCAATAGAGAACTTTGCCCTCTTTTAACACGCGAACACGGACATAGAGCGGAAGTTGCTGATACACGTGGATATCGAGGTCGGACACCGTGAGATACTCCAGTTTCTTTCGAGAAAGCTCTAGTGCGTTGTATTCGCGCTGTGCCAGAACAAGACAGATGTCGACATCCGACACCTCCATTTGCTCGTGCCGAGCACGGCTTCCGAAAAGCATGGCAGCCAGAACCTGGTCATCCTGCCTTGCGCGCTCCAGTAAGCGATCGATTTCCTTTGATGTTTCCATAGCGTCTTTTAAGTCAATCCAGTGCGGCCGTAGTATAAAAAAAAATCCCCCAAATTACAAAAGCTTGGGAAAGTACGTGGTAGCAAATTGTTGACAAGTCCCCACGGATTTCACGACCTCTACGAGTCTTCGGCTCATCGGAGTCGTAGACAACTCGTCAATCAGGAGCCTCTATCTTGAGTAATTGCCGGTAGGCTGGCGAGAAATAAGAAAGCTCGATGAACGGCGCGGAGTGTTCCAGAATCCGTCTCGTTCGGGCTGGTTCTTTGCTCACTATTCACTAATAACCATCAACTATAAACTGATCAGTACGCTCCTCTTCCCGCGAGGACCACGGGAATAGTCTCGAACAAAATCTCCAGGTCAAGGAGGATTGAGTGGTTGTCGACGTAGTACGCATCGAGGAGGATCATTTCTCTGAAGCCTAAGTGGCTCCGACCTGAAATCTGCCACAAGCCCGTCACACCAGGCCTAAGCTTTTCGCGGCCCTTTATCGTTTCCCAAAGCTCAGGACTCTCATCGACCTGGTCAAAATCCGAGAGAGGGAGTGGTCGAGGGCCAACCAAGCTCATCTCTCCTTTCAAGACATTGAAAAGCTGGGGCAATTCGTCGATGCTGAATCTTCTGATAAATCTCCCAACCTTCGTCAACCTTGGATCGTTCTTCATCTTGAAGAGAGCTCCATTGGATTCATTAAGAGGCAAGAGTGCCTCTTTCACTTTCTCCGCGTCCTTCACCATACTGCGGAACTTGTAGAACCAGAACCATTGACCGTTCTTCGTTAGTGCCCGCTTTTGCTTGAAGATAATTGGGAAACCAGAGTCAATGTAAATTGCCACCGCCGTCAAGAAGTAGACGGGTGAAAGAACGATTATCAGAACTAAGGACCCGATAAAGTCGAAAATCCTCTTTGTCACTCGCCGCACAAATTCAATCTTAGTCCTTCGAGGCGAATAAAGGGTGATCCCCGCGATATCGTGTACGTGCGCCAATTTTAGCAGCTCATCAGCCTCGGGAGAGAGTATCTTGAGCTTGATTCGTTGACGCCTGCAAATTTCCATCACATCAGCGGACCTATTTGTCACAAAGGACGACGAGGGAATGAACACGCTGTCGATGCCTTCTTCCCTGACAAGACTCTCAAGCTTTGACATCGGGTAGTGGGGCAGTGGATTCTCATTCGCATGCTCCACATTTGTAACAGCGAGCTGAATGGGCAAATGCCAATCGCCATCGTTCCCTGAAACGTATCCCCTGATATCGTAACCAAGCTCCGGGAACCCCTTGAACCTCCTGAAGACTTCCCTGCCGTCGTTTCCGTACCCGAGAACAAGGGTTTTGTGAATCCCGAAGCCCCGCTTCTGCATCATGAGGTTGAAGCGATTCAGGATGGATCTCCCCAACCCGAAAAGGAATGGAAGGAAGAAAAACAAAAGCAAAGTAAACTTCCTTGGTAACTCAATAAACCGGAGAACATAGAAAGATGCAAGAAGGATAAGGAAGGATAAAATGTATGACCTCGCGGCCAAGAAGTACTGATGGCGTGCGCTTGTGCGATACGCGGCGCTGTACAAACCCGTTACCAACCCAAAGAGAATCAGGACACCCCAGGATGCAAAGGTGATAACCAACACTGGTTGTGTACTCGGGTTCGCAAGGTTACGCATATGTCCGTAAATGAGAAAGGCACAGAAAGCACTCGCGATGATCACCAGCGTGTCAACGAACAGGGCCATGAGAATAAAGACACCACGCCAGTTCCTATGAAGGAAGGATCTTTGTCGCGCTCGGGTGAACTTGAGGTTCAGGAAAAGATGGGTTACATCTCGCGCGAAACGTAGCAAACTATGGTTCCCCCCAAAGTGGAAGGCTACGCTTGGATTGTGGAGACTACGTTACGCAAAACTGAGGAAATTATCAAGCGATCGCGTGGTTTTCCCCAGTAGACCGCCAGTTCTCTGAAAGTCCAGAGAGATTCGGATCTAATAGGTGCAAGCCATCGTGCCACCTTCGCCTAGACAAACCCGCCAGGAAGTTTGATGGATGACACCCAGCTCATTTTGGCGATTCTCAAGAATAATCATCAAGATTTCCCAGAAAAAGCAGAAAACCCTTCGAAAAGGAGGGAAGCGAATTGTTGCCAATCTACTTATACCGCCGAAGTCCCAGAGTTTCTAAGAAAAGGTAGTAAAGAAAGAGTGCATTGTTGATAGTGTAGCGTTTCCATAGCCTTCTCGGTTCCATCATAAGACGCCAGAACCATTCGAGACCGATGTTCATCATCCAGCGGGGGGCTTGGCGAACTTCTCCTGACAAGAAGTCAAAGGCGGCTCCTACCCCATGCATGACGGAGACGTCCAGCTTGGCTCGATGCTCATACATCCAGATATCCTGCTTTGGTGAACCGAGGCCAACCCAGACGATATCGGGTGCCAAGGAGTTAATCATACGGCAAACCTCAGCGTCTTCTTGAGGCGTGAGGTCGCGGAACGGGGGAGAATATGTCCCAACGATCTGTAGCCCGGGGTACAGCATTTGAAGCCTTTCTTTCAACCGATTAGCAACACCTGGCTTCCCGCCATACAAGAAACAACGCCATCCTCTTCTGGCAGCCTCCTGAGACAATGATAGCATAACATCCGGCCCGTAGACCCTAGCGAGAGCCTTTTTCGTGCGCATGCGAAGTAACCAAACGAGCGGCATTCCGTCAGGGAGTGAAACGTCAGCCTGGCAAAGCACTTGTTTGTAGTGCAGATTTCTCTGAGCTGTAACGACTGAGTGAACGTTCGCCTGCGTGATGTATGCTGATGGCCTTCGTCTGTATTGAACCCACGTGATT
>JBBIJH010000064.1:0-13497 GCA_037446075.1 Ignavibacteriales bacterium | reverse complement strand
AGCACCGCGCTGTGCTTGGTTAGCTTGAAAGTCGAGGTAGCTTTGCAGCAGGAGAGTAGAAGCCATCTGATCGACCTTCTCCTTCTTGCGGCGTGCCATCTGCTTTGTCCCCATCTGTCGGATCGCATCGCGGGCCAAGCTGGATGTGAACCTCTCGTCCCAAGTGGAGACCTCAACGCCTACTTCTTTTCGCAGTCTTGATACAAACTCGAGCACTTCTTGAGCTTTCGCTCCCATTTCCCCTTTCAGAGTGTAGGGCATACCGACGACGATTCTGACGATATTGTACTTGGAAACAACCGAGCGAAGACGTGAAAACAACGAAGGGTCATTGTAGAGGGTTGGAAGTCCTTGTGCGATAAGATTCGTCGGGTCACTCACGGCGATTCCCACGCGTCGCTCGCCGAAGTCGATGGCAAGAATTCTCTTGGATTCAGACAACGGGGACTCTAGGCTGTTTCGGAGTTCGGTTTCGGCATCACCACGCGACCGTTGCCGCCGGTCGTCTCGGGAGGAACCGGTTCTTCGAGTTCAACACTTTCGACAGGACGCTGGAGGAACGTCTTCAGAAGTTTGCTCGGCTTGAAATGAGTCTTCAGATGAGCGGGAACAAAAATCGTTTCGCCAGTGCGTGGATTTCGAGCGCGTGGCTTCGACTTTGCTTTCTTGACCTGGAACACTCCAAAGTCCCGGATTTCTATTCGAAGCTCAGGCTTTGCACTCATCATGATTTCCCGCAAGGCGACGAAGACCTGGTCAACCCATTTCTCCGCCATGGTTGTTCTCACCGACATGAGCCGAGCGACCCTGGCTGCAACGTCTCGCTTCGTGAATGTCTTCACTCTCACAGGATGCGTCCGTGCTGTTGTATCGTTTGTCATGTTCCCCTACCTCTCTTACTCTTCATAGCGTTCGACGGTGTAGATACCCTCGAGCTTCCGGATTTTGTCAATAAGTCGGAGGAGATGCTCCTTGTCCTTTACATACAGAATGATTGTCCCCTCGAAGAAAGAATCTTTTGAATCAATGTTCACGCTGCGAATATTAGTATTCTGGTATGAAGCAATCACGTTGGTGATCTCATGTAGCATCCCAGGGCGGTCACTGCCTGAGAGCTTGATTCCTGCGATGAACGTAGAGCCTTCTGTGACAGGCCAGCCAACCTCGACGACCCTTGGCTCTTGCGAAGCCAGCATCGGGACAATGTTCCGGCAGTTCTTTCTGTGGATTTTGATTCCCTCTCCCGTCGTCACGTACCCGATGATCTCATCCCCGGGGACCGGATTGCAGCACTTCGCGAACTGGTGCATGAAGAGATCCTGCTTGCCGTAGAGGAGAACACCGCCAAGGGAGCTTCTCGCTGCTTTTACAAACGTGGAGAACAAGCCCTTCCCCTTCTTCACCTCCTCGAGCGGTGCGGTGCCGGCAGGCTCGCTCCTCTTTTCGAGGAGGGCCAGAAGCTTCTCGGTGTCCAGCGCCCCAAGCCCGATGTTATAGAAGAACTCCTGAAGGTTCTCGACTTTCATCTCGGACACAAACTTCAGAAATTCCTCTTCTGTGAGATGAACCCGACTCTTCCTCAACTGCTTTTCCCAGTGTGCCTTCCCCTTCTCGGCTACTTTTCTTTTCTCCTCTTTGATCCATCGTCGGATGTGACTCTTCGCTTTGTGGGTGACGACGAACTGTTCCCAGTCCGGGTTGGGCGTCTGATTCTTCGAAGTAATGATTTCAATCTGGTCACCGCTGCTGAGTGGCGTGTTCAGTGGAACAATCCGGCCGTTTACTTTCGCACCGATGCAGTGGAAGCCGATTTCGGAGTGAATGTCAAATGCAAAGTCGACCGGCGTGCTGCCCTTGGGTAGGATCCTCAACTCTCCTTTTGGCGTAAAGACATAGATCTCGTCTTGATACAGGTTGAGTTTGAAGCTTTCCATCAATTCTTTCGGCGTCTCTTCATCGACGCGCTGCTCGAAGATCTCTCGCGCCCAGTTTACCCAATCCTCGAGCTCCTTATCGAGGTTCGTGACATTCTCCTTGTATTTCCAGTGTGCAGCGACGCCTTTCTCTGCAACCTCGTGCATTGCACGTGTGCGAATCTGGACTTCAACCATCTTCCCCTCAGGCCCAACCACTGTTGTGTGAATTGATTGGTAACCATTCTTCTTAGGAATGGAGATGTAATCCTTGAATCGTTCGGGGATTGGAATGTAAATCTCTGACACGATACCGTAGACGGCGAAGCAGTCATTCGGGTTGTCTGTTTCGAGGATGATCCGGACGGCAAAAAGGTCGTAGATCTCTTCCAACGGCTTCCCCCTATTCAGCATCTTGTTGTGGATACTGAAGAGGTGCTTGGGCCTGCCGTTGATTTCGAAGACAAATCCCTGCTCCTTCAGTTTCTTTTCAATCGGGGAAACGAACTTCTTGATATAGTGCTCGCGCTCTCTTCGTTTTGCATTTAGCTTTCTTGAAAGCTCCTCATAGTCCTTGCGGTCCAGGTACTTGAAAGCAAGATCCTCCAGCTCCCACCGTACCCGAGCTAAGCCAAACCGATGCGCGAACGGCGCGTAAATCTCAAGCGTTTCACTCGCGACCTTCTGCTGTCTGTCTGGAGAAAGGTATTCTAGCGTGCGCATGTTGTGGAGGCGGTCTGCAAACTTAATGAGCATCACCCGGATGTCGCTGACCATCGACAAGAGCATCTTCCGGTAGCTTTCCGCCTCCGTAATCTCCCGATCGCGGAAGATATCCGTGATCTTCGTTGCACCGTCAACAATGTTGGCAATCGTGTCGCCGAACTCTTCACACCGTACTCGGTGTCTTCCGCGACATCATGGAGCAGAGCACTCGCGACGGAGACATCATCGAGCGGGATCTCCTTTGCAAGGATCATCGCAACTTCGATCGGGTGATGGAAATACGGCTCCCCCGACTCGCGCTTGTCGTGCTTATGCGCTTCTAGGCCGTACTCGAACGCCCGTTGGATGAGCGACTCGTTGACGCTCGGTAGATTCTTTCTGCATGCGAGGAGAAGCTCCTCCATCTTCTTCTTGTACTTCCCGTTGAGGGAGCTTCCCCTGCTGAAGGCAATATGGCCAAGAAGTGGCTTTACCATCGTAAGCCTACCACGGCCCTGTGGGGGACAAGAAAGACCTAGCGGCGAATGGGCACGAACATAGTTTTTGATTGAGGATCGATTCTTATTCGCGCCCAGTAGCGTTAATTCGCCGTTGAATAATCCTTGTTTCTTGTTGGCCGATGGTACTCTAAGACCGTAATATACCTCTTTCTTGCTAAATTTCAAGTTGATGGGTTCATCAGACGTCTAACAACTCAGTCCGTCCCGAAAATCCGGTCTCCGGCATCACCCAACCCCGGCAAGATGTACCCATTCCTGTTAAGTTGCCGGTCAAGCGAAGCAGTGAAGATCTGAACGTCCGGATGATCTTTTTTCAGCCGCCGCACTCCTTCGGGTGCTGCAACGAGACACACCAGTCGGATTCTCCTTGCTTTTTTCTTTTTCACAAAAGTAACTGCTGACGAGGCACTTCCTCCGGTTGCCAGCATCGGGTCTAAAAGGAGAACGAGGCTGCCCTGCAGAGTCCTTGGAAATTTCGAGTAATAATCCACGGGATCCAGAGTTTCCTCGTTGCGATAGATCCCCACGTGTCCAACTTTTGCTTCCGGCAAGAAATTCAGAAAACCTTCAATCATTCCCAGGCCTGCCCTCAAGACCGGCACGAGTACGATCTCCCGGGCGAGATGGAAGCCTTTCGTTTTTTCCAGCGGGGTTCGGAGAGAGTACGATGTCAATGGAAGATCCTTGGTCACCTCGTAGGCCAGAAGTGCCGAGACTCGCGATAAGACTTTTCGAAACTTGTCCGGCGGAGTTCGGCGATCTCGCAACACGGAGAGGTCGCGTGCAACCAGCGGATGTCTGACAATCCTCAAATTTCTCATGCTTCAGTGTTCCTCCTCAGCCCAAGAATTTTTCGTCGCCTTACTCCGACTTCCCTCCGGGCCGCATCAGGCCCCTCCTCGACACGTTTGCCGCTACCAAGATCGGGTCCCAGAGCGGACTGAATGGCGGAGCGTAGGCCAGATCAAGCTGAGAAATCTGATCGACGGTCAGGTGGTGCTGAATGGCGACCGCAAGAATATTCGCGCGTAGCGCCACTCCTTCGCCTCCGAAAAGATTCGCTCCGAGCAACCGCCTGGATTTTCTGTCGAGAACGTAAATGACAGTGACCGTCCGGCTTCCTGGCATAATCGAGACGCGTGAATCCCCTACGACGATCTCCGTCATCACATCGAAACCGCTGACTTCTGCTTCTTCGGCACTCAATCCGACGTGGCCCACTTCCAGTTCAAAGACTTTCACGGCGATGGCACGGATCGCGCCTTTGAAGACAGCCCGGCCTCCTGCCGCATTTTCGCCGGCAACCCACCCCGCCTTACTGGCAACAGTAGCCAGGGGAAGATACATCGGCTTGTCATTGACAAGATTCTTCACCTCACAGCAATCGCCCGCTGCATAGACATTGTCTGTTCGGGTGCGTTGCATCTCGTCGACTCGGATTGCACCCGTTACACCGAGAGCAATTCCGGCACCTCTTGCCACGTCGACGTTTGGCTCAACTCCGAGAGAGAGAATCAGGAGATCGCAATCGTAGGTCCCTTTGTTGGTAATGACGCGTGTGACTGTACTTTTCCCTGGCCGGGATTCTCGTGCAAGTGATTTCACGCTCACCGCCGGAACAAAATACACACCGTGGTTGCGAAGCTGTTCTACAACGGATTTTCTTGTCTCTAGTTCTAGGCCCACCATCGGCAGCTCGCTCCGATGGAGCATCGTCGTCTCAATGTCCAAGGTGGTGAGAGCCTCAGCCATTTCCATCCCGATATAACCGCCACCGACAATGACTGCTTTTCGAGGCGATTCCTTCTCGATCCATTCTCTAATGCGCATTCCATCATCGTACGATTTCAGAACGAAGACGTTCTGAGAATCTTCTCCATGAAGATTAATGCGGCGAGGCTTCGACCCAGTAGCGATGATTGCCTTCTCGTAGTCGTATTCAACTACGTCGTCCTTAGCGAGATCACGAACGACCACCTTTCGTTTCCCCGGGATGACCTGTTCCACCCGGTGGTGTACCTTGGCAATCACTCCTCTCTTTTCTTTGAATTCTTCCGGAGTGAAGACGATGAGCTTTCGCCTCTCCTTGATGAGACCAGCGATGTAGTAAGGCATTTCACAGATCCCGTATGAGATCTGCTCTCCCTGTTCGAAGAGAAGTACTTCTGCACTCGGATTGACACGCTTGGCTTTGCTGGCTGCACTCGGCCCTGCCGCCAAACCTCCGATGACGATGATGCGCCGTCTCATCTCCAGCGCGACAATTTATTTTTGCTTGAACACAATACTGATCGGGACTCCATCGAATCCGAAATGTTTCCTCAATTTGTTTTCCAGAAACCGTCTGTACTCCGCCGGGATCGATTTTGGATCATTAGCAAAGAACGCAAACACGGGCGGCGCCGTCTTCACCTGCGTCACGTACTTGATCTTGATTTCCTTCCCTGTGGGCGAACTGGGCGGCGTTGTCTCGATTTCCTTCAAGAGCACCTGATTCAGAGCGTGCGTTTCAATAGTTTTCTCCCTCTCACTCCGAATCCGCTTGCAAAGCTCAACAATGTCGAAGATCCGCTGCTTCGTCTTCGCTGAGACGAAGAGAATGGGCGCGTAGCTGAATATCCTGAGGCGTCTCTTCATTGCTCGTTCGTACTCTCGAGCTGTTCTCGAATCCTTTTCCACCAGATCCCATTTGTTTACTGCGATGACTACTCCTTTCTTCCTCTCCGCCACCGATCCGATGATTCGCAAGTCCTGCCTTTCTAAGCCAAGGGATGCGTCAATCAAAACCACAGCTACGTCGCATCGACCGATACTCCGGAGGGTACGAATGGTTCCGAAGAATTCGATGCTCTCTTTCACTGCGCTCCTCTTCCTCAATCCTGCCGTGTCAATTAAGATAAACTCCTCACCTCGGTGATGTAGCACGGAGTCGATCGAATCGCGTGTAGTGCCAGGGATTTCAGTTACGATGGCACGCGGCTTGCCAAGCAAGCCGTTGACAAGGGAAGATTTTCCGACGTTGGGCCGGCCGACGATCGCAATCTTCGTGCGCGGTTCGACCGCCTCTTCCTTGCCGTCTCCTTGGAAATCCTTCACGAGAAGATCAAGGAAGTCTCCAATGTTTCGCCCTGTCAGGGCGGAAATCGGGAATGGAGAACCCAGCCCGAGTCGATAGAACTCTGCAGCCGAGACCTCAGCATTTGCAGTGTCAACCTTGTTTACCGCCAGAATCACTCTCCTGTCATACTTCCTTATGACCTGAGCTATATCAAAGTCGAGCGGCGTCGGGCCTTCTCGAGCATCGACAAGGAAGACCACCTTGTCAGCTTCTTCGATTGCCATAGCAGTCTGTTCCCGGACTGCACGTTCGATCAGCGTGGATGACCTCGGGACAAAGCCTCCTGTGTCGATGACCGTGAAGGACTTTCCAGACCATTCTGCCTCCGCGTAATGCCTGTCACGTGTTACGCCGCTAACGTCGTGGACAATCGCGCGCTGCTCGCCGATGATTCGGTTGAAGAGTGTAGATTTACCGACGTTCGGCCGTCCGATCAGTGCAACCACCCTTCCGCTTGAGATTCCTGGCATGACACCAACTTCTATATCGCCTGTCCTGAAAAAGCCCTGGTACGACTACACGAAGCCACGAAGGGACTCAACACAAAAGCATCTGCAGTCTTTACCTGCTATCCTTGCGTCCCTGCCCCTCCGACATGAAGTGCCCCTTCGGGAAGGGCCGCTTCTCACGAAATGACCACCTCAAGGAGAGCGGCAGCCAGGTCCGTGGCAATTCTTTAGATAGAGCTATTTGGTTTCTTGCTCCTGACCACTTGGAAAATAGGTAGATTCTGGGTTATTTTCAATGTAGAGGCGATCTCGGGTGCGCCTAGCAATCCAAGGGGTTAGGTCGCTCGAGATAGGAGTAGTTGGCCTTCGGTTCGGGGCCTGCGCCCTCGCATTCCTGATACAGTAGATCCATCGAATTGTCAAGTCACCCCAGTTAGACCCACACTTTGGAGATTCGGAACGAAGAAGAAACAGGGGCGGGGTTCAGGAAGATCACCTCTCTCGTACTACCCGCCTGGCGGACTCGACAAGTTTTCGGCTCCACTCTTCGAAGCTGCCAGACTTGCAGATATACTGGGCAGCACCTTCTCGTTCAGCAAAGAGCCTATCCTCAGGTCGATTTGATGTGCTAATCACAACGACGGGGACGTTTCTCAAGGCCCTTGCGGTTTTCAGGTGATGCAGAAGGTCTCGACCATCGAGACGAGGAGTGTTCAAGTCGAGCAGGATAAGGTCAGGCTGCGGAGTTTTTTTCTGCTGGACTCGGTGAGAAAGCGCGCGAAAACGCTCGAGTGCCTCGCTGCCGTCGCGGGCGATAGAGACCTCGACTGGCACTTTCTTGCGCCTGAGGATGAGTTCGATAAGTTTAGCGTGCTCGAGGTTGTCCTCAACCAGCAGTATTTTTAACATCCGTGCTTCAGGAGAAGAGCGCTACATGTCAACAACAACGCAGGTGAGAGTCTTCTCCACACCGTCAATTTGCCGGATCCTAGAGAGGACGAAATCCCCGATCTCGCTGATATCTTTGCCCTCGGCGAGAACGATCATGTCGTACGGCCCCGTCACGACGTGGGCTGTCTTCACCCCGCGCAGGCCTTCGATCTTTTGATAGACCTTCTTGGCTTTCCCTCCCTGTGCTTCGATGAGGATGTATGCTTGCATGGTGGGATGCTCCTCCGATGTGGGTATTCAAGCAGTGCTGAATTGGAGTGCGAAATCTTTGTCGGGGCGCCCGGATTCGAACCGGGGACCTCTTGGTCCCGAACCAAGCGCTCTAGCCAGACTGAGCCACGCCCCGAGTTCGGCTGATACTATTTGGCAAAGCTAAACCGATTATACGAAAGGGGAGAATCAAATGCAAGGTTGAAGCTGCTGGCATCCATAAATCCTGAGAGTGTGTTTCTCCGTCTACCTTTTTCACTCATCCCAGTGAATTAGGCTAACTCAGGGAGGTACAACGTGCAAGCGATCAAGGCAGGAACAGAGAGGGAAAACTCCGGTTAGTGCGAGGAAGACTTGTACATCTTCACAATACTCTTAGCGACAGTGGGAAAGTCCATTTCCCGTTTGACTGCTATCCAGTGAATCCTCTTGTCCCGCCTGAACCACGTGAGCTGCCGCTTTGCGAATCGGCGCGAGTTGCGCTTGATCAACTCCACCATCGTGTCATAGTCTATCTCCCCCCTCAGATAACGGAATGCCTCCTGATAGCCTACGGTCTGAAGAGAATTTAGCCTTTCAGTGTATCCCATGTTCTTCAACTTCCTCACTTCTTCGATCAATCCCGCCTGGAGCATCGAATCGACCCGCTCGTTGATTCGGGCGTACAGCAGCTTCCGGTCCCAGCTGAGTCCAACCAACAGGGGGGTGAATGTGATCTCGGCTTTCTGTTCCTGCAAAGCGGAAATTGGAGAGCCAGTTATCTCATAGACCTCGAGTGCACGAATAATTCTGCGCGTGTTACTTGGAAGCATCTTGTTTGCGGACGCCGGATCAACTGTTTTAAGCTTTTGCAGGAGTGCCTCCACTCCCGCCTCTTCGAGCTGTCGATAAAGTCGCTCTCGGATTTCCCCATCCCTCGGCGGCCCTTCAAAGAATCCGTCAATCAAGGACTGTACATAAAGCCCCGATCCCCCCACAACCAAGGGCACTTTTTTCCTTCGGAAAATGTCCTCGACGATGTCTCTCCCTCGTTTACCAAACTCACCCGCGTTGAAATCCTCGCTAGGGTCTAACTCGTCAACGAAATAATGCCTCACCTGGCGCCGCTGCTCGATGCTCGGCTTGGCCGTTCCGACGTCGAGGTATTTGTAGACCTGACGTGAGTCTGCTGAGATGATTTCGCCATCGAGAGACTTCGCGACGTCGAGCGCCACTAAAGTTTTTCCAGACGCTGTTGGCCCAACAATGCACAGGAGGATTCCGCTCATCGACCTTACTAGAAATAACCTTGCTCAAGCGAGTCAGAAAACCCGGGGGAGGGAGGGGGGGAACGAAACTTCTTTTACGACCAGCCTTTTTTTCCTATGAGAGGTACAAACTTGAAACCAAACACTTCCTTGATGTCGTATTCATCCCCGTGGCGGGTCACAATGTTCATTTGCTGCATCTCGAGGTCACCGATCGGGATCACGAGCCGGCCCCCTTCTGAAAGCTGTTTCATGAGCGGCTCTGGAATCTGTGGTGCCCCTGCCGTCACTATGATACCATCAAACGGTGCAAACTCCGACCAGCCGACAGTCCCATCTCCAACTTTTGTCGCAATGACATATTTCAACTTCTCAATCACCTTCCGCGCTTCCAATAGCAACTCAGCATGGCGCTCGATCGAGAATACCCGCGCACCCATCTCTGCGAGAATGCACGCCTGATATCCTGAACCCGTACCAACCTCCAACACCTTATCCCCTTCTTTAACTTGCAAGCACTCGGTCATAAAGGCAACAGTATAAGGCTGAGATATCGTCTGCGAACACCCGATCGGGAGTGCACAGTCGTCGTAGGCACGACTTTGAAAAGCTTTCGGCACAAAGAGATGTCGGGGAACTCTCTCGAACGCCTTCAGGACTCTGGGCTCAGAGATGCCTCTTTCCCTCAGGAGATTGACCATCTCCCTGCGAGCCCGCTCATACGAGGGCACTTTCGATAGCTCCTCTCTTGATGGCGTCCACAACCATGGACACCCGCTTCATCGCCTGAACATCATGGACTCGAACGAGGTTGGCACCGTTGAGGATGGAGACTGCAACTGCCGCAGCCGTTCCTTCGAAACGGGAATCGACGGGGAGGTTCAGGATTGTTCCAATGAAGGATTTCCGTGAGGGTCCAATGAGCAGAGGATAGCCAAGGACTGTGAATTCGTTCAGGCGCCGGAAGATTTCCAGATTGTGTTCCAGCCTCTTCCCAAATCCAATCCCCGGGTCGATGAGAATCTGACTGATGCCCTGCTTTTCTGCAAAAGCCGCCTGCTTGGATAGAAAGGTTCTGACTTCGCTAACCACCTCTGCATAGACCGGATTTTGCTGCATCGTCTTCGGAGTTCCCTGCATATGCATAATTATCACCGATGCATCGCACCCCACAATCACATGAACCATCTCCGGATCGAAGCGCAGGCCCGTGATATCATTGACGATTGTCGCGCCCGCTTCCAACGCCCTCTTTGCAACTGCAGCCTTATACGTATCGATTGAAATTGGAACCGTAACTTTTGCCGCGAGGCCTTCGATGACGGGAAGAACGCGCCGTAACTCTTCGTCGACTGGAATTGGCTCAGAGCCAGGCCGTGTGGACTCTCCTCCCACGTCGATGAAGTCCGCTCCTTCCTCCACCATTCTGAGCCCGTGTTCGACCGCCCGCTTCCGATCGAAGAATTTACCACCGTCTGAAAAGGAGTCGGGCGTGACATTCAACACCCCGACGAGGAATGTTCGCGTCGAGAGATCGTATTGAATCGTGCCAAACCGGTAAAGGCATCGCTTCAGGACAGGCATCGACTGAGTGTGGGAGATATGATTACCGAGGTGAATGTAAAGAAAACGTGCGAGACAAGCAATCTAACTCAGGAAGCCAAGAGGCCCTGAACTGAACTCGGCGTTGCCTCTTCTAGGTGATGCTTCTGAGTCTCAGGACGCGCTTGCTTCACTGCCTCTCGGAGAGCTTTCAGCTTCGCCTTGCGTTTCTTCTCCTTCTTCCGATGCTTCTTGAGCACCAGTTTTTTTTTCTTGTTCATTCGAGTTCTACTCTGGATTCCCTATGGCTCGCTACACGAATGGAAGAACCCACAGTTCGGACAGACCAGTTTGCATCGAAACGGTTCGAGCTTGTGTCCACAGTTCGCACAGTATTGCCAGAAGTGGATTGATGAATTTGCCTCCCTCGAAATCTTGTCGTCGAGGAGCGCTTTCTTTTCATTCAGCCCTGCTTCGGGCTGGCTCTTCTCTACTTCCACGGCCATAAGATACAACTTTCACTGGTTGTTGTCAACGCCCTTCATCGCCTGGCGAAGTCTCTCTTTTTCCCTTTTACGGCTATAGGCCTTCTTTGGCACCTCAACCTTAGGCGGCTTTTTCGGCACGGGAATTCTCTTGCGGGGTTTCTTCATGGATGTCGATCCGTTGAGGTTGATCTCACGGGATCTTACGGAGCCCATTCCGACACACCGGGTCCTGCGAGGCAAGTGTGGCCGTGTAGATGCGCCAGTTCTCTTGTGCTTCGACAGTCCGAGGGTGGTAAAGATGATACAGAAGGGCGAGATGGCGGAGGTCGACAAAGCGCGCTCCAATCAGTGAGAGTCGGTGCGCTACATCCGAGTCTTCGCCCAAGCCCGGCGCCTTGTAATCCTCATTGAAACCGTTGATCCTCTCCAGGAGCGATTTTTCCAATGAGAAATTACACCCCAGCATTCTTATCGGCTTGCGGTGGAGAACCTTCCTGAGCGTCGGGTTCTCAATCCGAATCCCCTCTTCAAGATGTCTGCTGCCTCCGCGTAGGCCATCGAGCAGAAGCTTCGCGTTCAGCCTCTCGTACTTTCCTGAAACAATCTCATTCCGTTGGATCTTCTCCGTCATCTGCCGACTGAGAAAAACACGGCGCCCGCACAGGATCGCGTTAGACATTCGATTGTTCCGGTGATCCTCGATAAACTTATGATGTGGTAGGCAATCCCCATCGATGAAGACGAGATAATCCGTCTCCGAAGCCGCGATGGCTTTATTCAGCATCATGTTTTTTCTGAATCCCTCGTCTGGCTGCCAGAGATGCTTGAGGGGAAAGGGAAGGCGGTGAACTGCTGACTGAAGCAACTGCCGAACTTCCGGACCGGAACCGTCATCGGCAATGATTACCTCAAAGTCGTGCGTGGATTGACGCTCAAGCGCAGCGAGAATCAGCTCCAGAAAACGGGCTGCATTGTAGACTGCAACGACAAGGGTAAGGGACTTTTTCACTGTGTTCTTACTCTCGACGGCCGTTTGTTAAGAAGCTGGCGGATACGGATCAAGGCTTGTTCAACGCCGATCATCCTCATGCAGTAGCTACCAAACCGTTCGCTTTTTGGTATTCTGTCCAGGCATACACCACTGGGACACGCTGGACATCGCTCAGTTCCCTGCAGTGTCGCATGGTTATCATCCTCAGGGTAGACTTTCCACTCCCAATCGTGATACTGCCGGAGAAAGGCAAGGGATGGTACACCGACCGCCGCTGCTAGATGACGTGGACCGGAATCATTCGACACACACAAGCAACATCGCTGCAGGAGCGCGCCGAGCTTTTCCACATCATCCGCGGTGATGGCCTCAAGGACGTGAGTCTGGAGGCTGCGCTTAATTGCGTCCACTACTTCTCCATCTTGGCTTCCATAGCAAAGGACGACTGTGACATCGGCTTCGGATTGCAGCCGGTCGATGAGCCGCGCGTATGATTCGGGTGGCCATATCTTGTAGTTGCCAGTCGCACCGGGATGTACCGCGACAAGCTGGTTGCTCGTTTCAATTCTCTGCCCAAGCAGGAACTCTTGCGCCCATCGCTTCCCCCTTTCAGAGATCCGGAACTCCATCTCCTGGGAGTCCACCGTGACGCCGATGGCGCGAACTAGATCGCAGTAGTATTTAAGCACGCCATGCGAGTCTTTCCGCAAATCGGGCTTATGTGTGAGGAGCCAATGAAGCGGTTGGTCCCTCTGGCCGACGCGAATCTTCGCTCCAGAGGCGAATGCCCAGAGTACAAACCGATCTTCAGGAAACATGCAGATTGCAACGTCAAAGTTTTCTTTCCGAAGCGCTCTTACTACATCCAATTCAGCCTTCAGTCGAACTGGCCCTGAGAGGGACCGTAGTGCATCGCGATCAACGATAAGAAGCTCATCGACGTTCGGGTTACTGGTAAGGACGGAGTTTATCTGAAAGGGAGAACCCTTGGAAATGGGCGCATGCGACGAGCGCGAGATCGGGGCCTTCCGCCGCTCCACTATGAGCACGGATATCCTAGCGGAAGTGAAAGCCCGTTTCGTCGCGCGAAGGGCCGGCGTCAACAAGAGTAGGTCTCCAAGTTGACCCTCCGAAATGATCAGGATTTTCTGAGGAATCATTTGTCAAGAATGTGATCCGGTCGGATTCAAGATGAGCCCATCTCAGGAGCTAAGCGGATGATAAACAAATTCTCCGCAAACCTCAAATTGTTCCCCAGGAAAGAGACCGGTCATCTCGGTGCATCAACATTTCAGCCCGAGGATGCGACGAAGAGCGAAGAGTCACCCTCCCTTGTAGAATGGAGAAGGCCGGCACATTGCC
>JBBIJH010000063.1:0-13622 GCA_037446075.1 Ignavibacteriales bacterium | reverse complement strand
GCGGAGCTCTGAGCCGACCATGATAGAACATCGCATAGACCACCGGGACAACAATCAACGTCAGAATGGTGGAGGAGGCCAGCCCGCCAATCGTTCCAAGCGCCAACGAATACCACACGCTCGTTCGCTCTCCCATTAAGAACAGCGGCAACAGTCCCCCGATCGTCGTAAGAGTAGTCATCAGAACTGGCCGAAGTCTGCTCGACGCGGCCTTCACCATCGTGTTAGGGGAGTATCCCTCGACCGCCACCCGCCTGGCGATAAAGTCCACCAGGACGATCGAGTTTGTCACCACGATGCCAATTAAGAGCACCACTGCTCCATAGCCTCCCCTTCCAAACGGGGTATCGGTCAGATAGAAGGATAAGAAAAGGCCGACTAACGAGAAAGGAACCGACAGGATTACAATGAAGGGCTTGACGAAGGACTCGTAAAGCGAGGCGGTGATCATGAAGACGATCAGAAGAGCGATCAAAGCAATCTGCAGCAGTGAGATCTGGCTCTCTACCGATAACCAGTAGGAGGGCCATGATCGGTCAAACAGATAACCACTCGGGAGTGGCATGGACTTGATCGTGGCATCGAGGAATTGCTCCCCGAAGCGGTAGGGTCCTTTGTACTCAAATGAAATCCATCGGAGATATTGCTGATTTTCCCGGACGATCTGTGATGGGATGCGACGCTCTTCGATCCTCACCAACTCCTTGAGGCGGACCTGCTGACCTTTCGAATTCGAAACCATTGCGTTGTTCAGATCGTCGACAGAGAACTCATTGTATCCAGCAAACTTGACGACGTAAGGGATCCGCTCTCCCTGAAGAAGCAGTTGGCTAAACTCCATCACACCGCGCGTGTAGGTTCGGATCGTGCGAACGACGTCCACCACCGTGAGACCATTCCGCGCGATAGCCTCACGATCAACGGTGAGCACTAGTTCAAACATTCTGTTCCAGCGCCCGAAGGAACGATCGATGTCCACTTCTGCAATCCTCGGATGCCGTTCGATGGTCTCGCGGAAGCTTTCCGCGATTTCCTTCACCTTGTTATAATTATAACCAAGAACCTTGAGGAAGAAGCTCGGGGATGTCTCTCCGCCGCTGAAGAAGCCCGGTCCAAATCCCGCCACCGAGATTGTTGCTCCTCCCGTTTGGGCGGCGAATACCACTAAGCGATTCTTCAACTCGTACGGGAACGACGTGTTCGCAGCGTCCTCGGTTACGTCAGCTCGCACGACGGCATAATCTGTCTGAACCCGGGCCGTCAATTTCTGAATCCCCTCTGGAATCCTCAGAACCTCATCCTCAATCGCTTGGGCCACTGCGTTGTACCGCTCAATCTCAGTCCCTTGTGGAAAACGGACGACGACCACGAGGTAGGTCTGAGTTCCAAACTCCCAGACTTCTCCCTTGGTGACTCTGGTGAAAAAAAGATGGGACGCACCTCCGAGAAAATGATTCACATAGGGTTTCACCGATCGGTAGACCTCGCTGCCGAAGGTGCTGTTATAGACTGAGCCCAGAAGCCCAGGCCGTTCGATCCTTTCTGGCAAGAGCCACATTGGCAAGCCAAACATCCAGAGAACCACGGTAAGGACCGCCACCTTGTGCTTCAAGGCGAGTCCAAGGATGACACGATACTTTCCCGCGACCTTATTGCCGAACACACTCAGGAACCCCAATCGGGGTGAGGGAACTTTGAGATGAGCTGCCGCAGTCGGAATGAGCGTGAAAGACACGAGCAAGGACATCAGTAAAGAGACCCCGACGGCAATGCCGAAGTCAAGGAAGTACGGCTTCAAATCTTCAGGGAGGAAGTTCAGAGGTAGGAGCGCCCCCACCGTTGCGAGGGTGCTGGCGACGACGGGAAGCGCAATTTCTGAGACGGCTGCAGGAATCGAAACGTGTGCCCGTTGTAGCGGGCCAGCCCGACTGTGGCTCGCCCGATCGATTCGGTCGAGCGGGTCTGGCGGGCCGGCGGCGTGTCGATGGATGTTCTCAAGGACGACGATGGAGTCATCTACAAGCCGGCCAAAACCAAGCACCAATCCTGCCAAAGTGAGCAGATGGAGGCCAATGCCAAACATCCAGAAGAGCAGGAATGTCCCGGCAAGGGAGAAGAGAATCGAAGAGAGGATCAAAACAGGCGCTGTGGCAGTCCGCAGGAAGAGCAGAAGAACGAAGAAGATGCACAGGATCGCGATGACGATCTCCTGATAAAGCTTACCAAGCTCCGACCTCATTTGCTGACTTCTGTCTGATTCCTTGATAAGAGCAAAGCCAGGTGGAAGATTTTTTGTCAACTCTTGAATTTTGGAGAAGACCGCATCCGCCAGTCTCAAGGTATTCGTGCTCGGTTCTTTGTCAATGACAATCGTGACAGTCGGGCGGCCGTTGATACGATAGAAACTCCGAGGCTCGGATAGCGTGTCTCGAACTGTTCCGATGTCCTGGACCCGAACGGGAGAGCCGGTCTTTGTTCTTGTCACCACAAAGCCCCGCAGGTCGTCGAGACGAGAAGAGCTGTTGCGGACGGCAACGAGCGCCCTTTCTTCCCCACCCTCGACCGGTCCAACTGGAGCACTAAATTGCAATTCGCGCAGGCGACCACCTATCTCATCAACCTTTACACCCAGCGCCGCCGCTTTCGAGGGATCAATCTCAATCTGGAGTTCCCGCCACCCACCACCGACCACCTGGACGTTGGAAATCCCTTTGATCCCCATCAAAGAAGGGGCGATTTTTTCTTCCGCATATTTTCTCAGCTCGTGGGCCGGTCTTTCGCCGACCAAGGAGTAGGAGAGGAAACCCTGGAGGTTCCGAAAATCCTTCGGCACATAGCGCTGCAGAGCTGGTGCGAGAGCCCCCGGCGGAAGAGTCTCTGCAAACGCGGCCAGTTTTTCGCTGAGTTCCAGCCGGGCAAAGTTCATCTCTGTTCGCTGATCGAACTCGATGTCTACGGTCGACTTTCCCTCTTCAGACGTGGAACTCACCTTGAGCACACCGTGAACCGTATTGGCGATTTCCTCAATGGGTGCAGTAAGAAACATCTCCACAGTTTCCGGGGATGTCGCAGGCCAGTTCGTGACTACAGAGAGGCGAGGGAATTCTTTTTGAGGAGCGAGTTCGAGGGGGAGCCGAGTGAAGGCGAACACGCCACCGAGGACCAGTGCCCCGTAGAACATGCTCACGGCGACGGGGCGGTTGACCAACTTTTCGATGATCTTCATTTGAGCGAAGTCCGCAGCGGAACCTTTCGAGTTGCACATCCAGAGTTGTGACCTGCTCCTTGGCCGTCACGCCAGCGTTGCTGAACCAGTCTCCAAGTTTTGAAGGAATATAGGAAGCCTAGGCGCGAGAAGCAAACGGGAGTATGCGGCAAATCGGCGCTGGGAACCAGCGGTTGTGAGAGCACCCAGACGTGCTACAGCGTATAGGGTACCTTCGCCGCTGCCCGGTCAGATCAATCGGACTGCTCCAGCGGGGATATTCTAACCTTAGATGTTTTAGTACCCAACCAGTGGCAGGAGGTCCTTTCTACAGGCAAGCCTTTTCACTTATCCCTGATCGTAGAACATGTTGCTTGGGCGGCTCCCTCGTACACAAGACCGTGTGGCGCGGAGGGCAACGCTAAGCTTGCAACCAACCCAGCTACAGGAAGCGGTTAAAGAGCTGCCGAAGGGTGAGCCTATCGTCGGCCACCTTGCTTGCGGAAAACGCCAGCACAGCAAGCAGAAAGTCTTTCATTACTGAAGTAAGGCTGGGTTTGCCAGCTACAATTTTCCCAAAACATCCACAGCGGACCGATACTTTCGCAAGAGTCGCGTAGAGCATCAACAAGGAAAAGAAAACAAATAGGAAGCCAGTTGCCCTAAGCACAATTCTACCACTGAAGCCGAGCAAACACAGGGCCCCGAAAGACAACTCCAAGAAAGAGATTGCAGCAAAAAGATAAGGGTCAATCGCGGACCCTCCAGTCAGAGCGGAGATGAAAGCGAGAGGTATTTGTGGATCGCTGAGTTTGAAGGCCGCCGACAGCAACAACATCGCAGAAAGGAAGATACGAGTGCTGATTACGAATAGGTGCCTTGTGAACTCTCGAGAAAGCATCATTCATGTGCACCGAGGGGATGAAAGCTGTATGAGGGGCGATGTAGACTCCTTAAGCGGACTTTTCGCTCGGGGACCTCAAGCATCAAAACTACTGCCCTTGAACTTTCCGGTTAATCTTGAGGCCCCTTTCGAACAAAGTTTGCTCCTGTTAACGTGTTGGAACCTCCTGCATCGGCCTTGCAATTCACGCGGCCGTGAGATGGCTTCTCTGTTCGAGACTTCAAGCACCGCGTTCTTAGCTCGACCGCGCATTCCCTAATGCAGGTTCGCTCGTTCCGCCCTTGGGGACATACGAACAGCCTCAGGCAGCCGGCGGGAAGACGCTCATACCATCCTGCCCTGATACCCGCAGCTCATTGGGTAGTAGAACCACTCGCCGGCAAAATAGCCCTCGCAATATATGTATTTGAAGTCTCCCTGCCAAAAGCTACCGCAGGACGAGTAGTCAAAACCTACAAAGGATAGGCATGGCCCACCTGTCGAAGTACAGCAAACCATGGCAGCATAAGCCGGAGTTAAGGCCACAACCAGAACGAGACACAACTGCAGCACAGCTAGGACAAACAGCCGCTGGAGATCTCTGTTTACTTTCATATCGTGTATGCCTCCTTTCTTTTTATGGCACCTCGCACAGCGAGAAATTCGCTAAAGTGAGAAGCGAAAAACCATCGGTAGCATTTTTGGGCATACATAGACTTGTTCACCTGAAACGGCAATGCTCCAAATGGGGACGTTTTCCTCGGCAGCATTTCTTGTTCTGTCTTTGAACCGCAAAAGCAACCTTTTCTTCACTTCGAAACCCTTGGTGGTGGGTGCGATGATGAAAATATCTGAACGGACGGCCAACAAGATGGAGCCATCATCTAATAGAGCCAGACCATTTATAAACTGTTTAGTAGGATTGCCGCCCGGTGACGTCAGCCCTTTTGGAAGAGGCTTCAAATAATCATCAACAGGTTTTCCCCGGAATTGGATTTCCGCAATGTATGTGAATGATGAGTCATACAAATAAAGATTGGGAGAGCCGAAGTAACCGACACAGATATCCCCCTTACCATTTACTGCAAATTTCACCATAGTTTTCCCTCCCGACGATCGATCCACGGAGGTTTGCCTCTGGAAAAAAGATCCCACTTGTGTAAATGGCTCGCGAGGGACGTACGCTTTAACAAGGTCCGGATGGTCCAAAGACCCGTGAATCAGTAAGAGTCGGCGATTCGCTGCGATAGTAGTCCCGAACATCGGGAATGCCGCTGGGATTGAATAAGTGTATTTGAATGTCGTCGTGAATATCTGAACCCGTGCATTCCCAAAATCGTAAATGAAGAAAAACTCGCCATTGCTAGCAATGTGGTAAGGTTCCAAGAACTCACCCGGCCCTTTCCCCGCCCGACCTACTCGCCTTATGATCTGACCCTTTTTGTCAGCAACCACTATAGAGTTGTTTAGTCGATCGCAGATGTAGACACTATCGCCGACAACAACACAGGCGGTGGGGGCAGCAAGGAACAAGTCGGATTGAAGCTGAGTGGAAGCAAACTCCTGCTCTCCAATTATTAGATCGGGATAAACTACCGAGCCCTCCAGGGCATCGAGGTTAACCACACACTTCGTCACCATGGGTGAGCGTGGTGCCTGTGACTGTTTTGAAACGTGGGTCGCTGGTTTTCCTTCACCTGTGTTTCCGAAGTTAGGAGAAATCGAAACGACGAACAATCCCACACTAAGAAAATAACCATTCCATTTCATAATGGATCCCGAATAGTAATCTGTTCGCACAACACATACGGGTTAGGGAGGTATGCGAACGCTTGAGTAACGGAAAGTTTTCTAGCGTCAACAATAATCGCAGCGCGGTCTCTGACACCTAAGCGAGCACGGGCTATTCCGTTGTGATCGACAAATCCCTCGATGCTTGATCTGAGCCGATTCTTCAGTAACTCATCGCATTCCGCTTGAGTGTCGCAGACTACAATGAATTTGACTCTTGAGGTTCGCATAGCTCCGTCGCACTCTTCCAACTGCATAAGAAAAGATGCCAGTTCGTGTTTCGTCAACCCCTGGAGAAATAGTAGTACCAGTACGCCGGATCGTTCTCTTATCAGCAGCGACTCACTCGGATGTCCATGAGGATTCAGCAGCTCGGCGATCACTTCGCCTGTTCTCACAAATCCTGTCGTGCTGCCATCATCTAACCAAATCGCGCGCTTCAGTATTAAGAACAACAGAAGAAAGAATAGCACGACGTTGGACCCAAGGAGTATCCTTCGCCAGACTTGACTGAAACTCCCGAGTAGGATCATTTCCGAACCTACGTTTGACACAAATGTAAATTTCGAAGGAATGAATGTCAACGAAAGAAATGTATCATTCTTGGGTATCCATTCTGGGTTTCATTTCTGGGGAGTACCTCCCGAACCTATCAGCGGTGTTATTCCTTTGGATTCTCGCGAGCTTCTGGCAGGTCGCTGCCGACCTGGGTTGGCGAATTCAGGCTTCGCTGCTGGCGGGATCCCATCTCCAGGGCTATCTGATGGCGGAGCGGTTTGCCTCTCTTACCCATTGGTTGTTACCAACGGCCGTCGGAGAGATCTCTCCTTGAAAGACAAGCTAGACCAAGAGGTAAGCGTCGTAATCGGGCAGCGCATAGAAAAAATTCATTGGAGAGCATTAGTGCTGATTTGAGAGCTCTACGAAGAGATTGATCTTTTGCAAGCGCTTGAAGGGCTCATCAGATTACAGTCAATTACCGGTGCCCAGATACCTTGAGAGTGTTTTGTCTAAGTTTTTCCCCCTCAGGCTTTGGTCCGTCTCAAGAACCTTCCCGGAAGGATCAATCAGAATAGGCTTCGGCAAAGCAACGTCAAATGTGAAGGAAACATCGTCCTGATTCTCCCTGTCAACAAAAGCGTTGCGCCAGGGCATTCGCCACCTAGTGGCCTGAAATTTCTTCACGTGATCGACAGACCAGTCAAAGGAGACGCTCAGGATTTCGAAGTTCTGGGTCCGAAACTTTTCATAGGCCTTGTGCAAGAATTCCATTTCTTTCACGCATGGAGAGCACCAGGTGGCCCAGAAGTCTAAGAGGAAATACTTTCCTGCAAAGGTTTGCTTTGTATATCCTATCGATGAGTCCTGAACTGAGGAAAAGGAAAACTCCGGAATAGAAGTCCCAGGATGAATCTTCGTATTGGGACGCAGGACCGATTTTGCCTCCGTTCCCGCGGGGGTGTCACCATATTCATTTACGAGTCTGTAAAAGAGCTTGGTAGATTCATTTACTCGGCCTTCGTACTTTGCAGAAGAGCAGAGACGAAATAAAAGCATCGCTCGAAACGAACGGGATGGATGTTCTTCGAGAATCCTGTTGAGATACCCTTCAGCGAGAGGATGAAAACTCTTGCTGTTCAGTGCGACGCTCCCGTAGTAGACCCATGCGAGAGAGGTCGGGGATACTTCTGAAATCTGTGCACGAAGGAAAGTTGTGTCGATGCCCTCTGCAGCCATTCGTGCTAACTCAAGATATTGCATGACAAGTTGATCTCGGAGAAGGGGGCTGCCTTCAGCCTTTAGAGATCTGTGAATGTCTTTAACTACCCCAGACCAATCGAAGGAAAACGTTTTCAGGTTTCTTCCATTGCTAAGATGATCCTGCTGGCCCATTTGATAGCTTTGCAGGGCATCGGTAAACTGGCGGTGCCGTTGCGCGAACCTTCCCTGAACGGAGTTTGGATCACCGAATGAGAATTCCTGTGGACTGTTCGAACGCTGGAGCTTCGAGGGGTCAAAGATGATTCTTGCGATACCCTTTGAGGGCCGAAGAATGGACGTATACACACCCTCATCGAAGTATTCGTACGCATGCGCCGTTGTTCCAGTGACGCCTTCGATCGGCCCAGATCCGCCGATGTTAAGAAGCCTGTATTTAAATTCTTTCTTATCCGTTGGAACCTGAGCAAGGAAAGTCCCGTCCGATTGTCGTTTCATCGCAGATCGCTTACCGCGGGCAATGTCTTCGAAGTCATAGGCAACCTCCACATTGCTCAAGTCGTCAGAATATCTCAGTCCGCTGAGCCGGACCTCAATCCGAAGATTCACAGGCTTCTCAATAGCGAGGGGAATCTGCATCATCTGATGGCCAACTCCGGTAAGAACGAGACACAGTGCACCAAGCAGGTTTGTGGATACCTCGAAGGACCCGTCGGGATTCGCTTGAACGCGACTGTAGTTGACATCATGCAAACCTAGAACCGGATCAAAGTGGCCCAGACCTCCGTCAATGTGAGCATGAGCGCACGGCATCGGTCGACCATCGGCACCGAGAATCCGTCCTTTGATGATCGATTTCGGCTGAGAGAACGCTATTAGTGGAACAAGAAGGGAGGACACTAGACCGAGTTCTTTCATTGCGCACCTCCACGGCTGCACCAAATCAGAAGCACACACGGTGGCGATCAACCGTGAGGAAAAAATATCGGCATTAAGATTGGCGAAATCGAATGGGTATATAATGGCAAAGCTGAGCGTGAATCCGATGATGATCCAGAGGCGTTCGTCTGAAAATGTTTAGAATTCCCTGGCGCAAATCTTTCCCCAAGCAACCTCAGACTCAGATTGCCAAAGGTCAACATCCCCATTGCTTGGGTCTCATAGCTGAGTGGACGATCGTACCTGAGGATTAGAGGTGTTGCCGAGGAAAGTCCAGAACGCGGTTCCCGGCTTCACGCCTCCACTCAGCCTTCACTTTGAACGTAACGGCGGACTTTCTGGAGAAAGCTTCTGAAATGATCCGGGCCTTTCGAACTCAAAGGTTGCGCATAGATAACCCGCCGCTGCCGGTCAACGAGGAGCGCAACCGTCGTCGTTAGCGGGATTTGAAGACCGTTGCAGATTTCACCCCGTAGATCAGAGTAATAAGATTGGTCCAGATTCAGCTGACGCATCAACCGGAGAGCCTGTCTATTATTGGTGGCTGACACGACTAGTATTTCCAAATTTCTTCCTCCTGGGTGCAACGGCGCCTCATTCTCCCACAGCCCCAAAGCGTCTTCTAAGCAAGAACTGCATGCGAACAACGGTTCTAGAATTACAATCGAGTGATTCGCCAGCTGAAGGAGTTTTGAGAACTCGACGCCCCTCCCGAATGCATCTGAAACAGTGGCATTCGGGACACGCGCTCCTTCAATGGAATCGTACCCCAAAGGACCAAGCTCTACTGGCCCAGATTCCTTTTCTCGCTCGTCTGCGCCTTGCCTCAGCTGTCTTAGCTCGGAGTTGGGCTTAACGTTTAAATAAGTGGTAAACGCCGCAGTCACCACAGCGACCCAGAGCACCCCGCTCCTTGCTAGACCTCTGAGAGCCGGTCTGTTCATAGCCGCCATGCACTAGCCCAGAAGAGGATCTCTCGACTACCAATGGAAGCGCTAAATTCTCAACCTGTACCCTAGAAGACGCACATTAGGCAATTCGCGTTGCGCATTGAGCTGAAAGGGAAGGGATTCCTTAAAGTAGAGGGCATCATTGTGGACAGCTTTTATGGCAACAAGTCCTTTCGGCACCTCGACGCTCCCGGTCAAGAAATTCCCCTCAAAGTCATAAATCTCAAGCCAGCGAGTCAACGGCTTTGTCCGTTGGAGAACGACCACAATAACCCCAGGGGGCAATGCGAAAATTCCTGAAACCGCGGTGAAAGAGTTCAGCTTCCCAGTGTCGGAAAGAGACACTGGAGGTTCAAGGGGAGTATAGAAAGGGGCATCTCTGCCGAAAGCTGCTATCGAATCTCCGCGCTCTGTAAACTTTCTAATCTTGTACTCCGAGGCGTGAACCACGAATAGTTCCCTGTCAGGATTACTCGCAAGGCCTCCGCCCGCGATTGGAATTCTGTTAACCTTCAGCCGCGGGGGAACGGAACAAAAGCGTTTCTCCTCACGACCTTTTCTGTCGTACTTGTGGATCAGATTTCCTTCGCTGCTTGATGCAGACACCACATCGTAGATGTAGAAGCCCCCATCAGAAGTAGGATGAAGAATAGATCCGTACACTACGGTATAAGACTCCACGTACCTGCCGGTGCTATCGAACTTGGTGACTCTCATGAGACTATTATCAAGGACAAGGAGCTCAGCACGAGCATTTATAGCTAAGTCACTTATACGAACGTATTCTCCAGGTCCTTTTCCCGATCTTCCAACTTTTTTAATAAGCTCGCCTGAGTGCTTAAATAGTAACAGTTGTCGTGCAGCGTTATCCGCTATTGCAAAATCCCCATTTGGAAAGAAGCGAACGGAGTTAACGTCAGCAATCGTATGCGCTGAATCGGTCTTCAGCTCAATAGTCTCAACTCTTTCAAACAAGTCGTCAAACGAATGCTTCAGTGCGATCGCCTCAGCCTTTTCTTTCGGCAGGCTAGACTTATGAGCGGTCCTCTTCGAGCATGAACACAAAAGTACACCCGCTAAGACTAACGAGATTACAGGAATCCTGCACCTCATTCTCGTTTTCCCCTTTCAACGCCGATGCTGTTTCTGTCTCTCAGAAAGAATAGCTCTCCTTGCCTTGGTTGGTCCACGTGGAAACGCAGCCTTACTGAATCCACGCCTCACCACTAAGCATGCAATGAGTGCTGCCTACCCCCCGCCGGCACGTTCCACCGCCGCGACGTTAAACTTAAGTGCACCCACAGTCCTTCAGCCCAGGACAACAGGGCTCGGTACTTCTCCCACACAGAACGAAAGTCCCCTCTTCTACAACACAATAGACCAGCCCACATCGAAGCGGTTCTACTGCCCCTGCACTCGGAGTGAACACTGATATGCGAACACCGAGCAGACCAATCCCTGTTTTACCCCCTTCACCGGAAACGAGCTGGATGTTGAAAAACAGGAGAAATATACAAATTACTGTGGCGAGCAGTCGAATCCCCACCTGTCTGACTTTTTTGATCCTGCGGGACATAGCGAACCTCCTACTGAATTATGAATCGGCTTATCTCTCGGTTTCTCTTGCTCTTCCACGGAACTACAGACTGGAAAATCTTTGAGTCATTCCCGTGCCTTGTTTAAAGGACCTCTACGCAAACAAACGCCGCATGCATCTCGTGGAGCATCCCCCGCCGCTTTCGCTTGCTAAATTCGCTCTCCACGCAGATAATGTCAAGCAAAAAATTGTATCATTTTTGGGTATTCATTCTGGGTATCATTTCTGGGGGTTCGTCCCTGGTAGGTGGCGCTTGTCGAGACCCTCTCGGGATTCAGCTGGATCACTTTCCGCGTAAGTAGTGTAGGGAAGTCTGTCTTGATGCTGCCTGCAAAGCTCTTTGAACGAAACACCAAAGGCCTGCTTAACCCAGCGATAAAAGGAATGCTCCTCTCGGAAACCAATCTCCGTGGCAACCTGATAGCCGAGGAACTTTCCCTCCTTTACTAATTGGATCACGATCTCCTTTCTCCTTAGGTTCACATATTGCTTCACCGTCAGTCCTGTACGGCGTCGAAACAAACGCTCGACATCAGAGGGATCCAACCGAACAAGCTTTCCAAGCTCCTTCAGCGTGACGGCCTTATTCAAGCCGCTTTCCAGTTCCGCCAGAAGCCCTCTTACGATGTCCTCTCCTTTTGCCGTCGTCCATTCCCGCCACGAATCAAGTTAGCGGTAATCTCAGGAGGCCATAAAAAATCCGCCCGTGCTTGGGCGGATTGTCGAGAGGCTGGGTTTGTATCATGGAGTCCCAGGTCACTCAGGACTTGGCTCGCCGGGGCCAACCCTTTAGCCCCCACCGCTCCGTATCAAGAAGAACACCCATGAGAATTATGGTCCAAGAGAGCCGGCTGACACTCCGGAGACCTCCTCCCGCACGTCTATCTGACTGGAACCCGATATATGCGACTGATCTCTCGCCCCTTACAGATTCTTACCCCCCTGAGCTCAGCTATCACGAATCATCATTGGGTTGATTGAATGGCTGGCGGTGCCTAGCTAGGTGCCTTAGTGCCATTCCAACTAATTTTGCAAAATGCCGCCCGCGTTTGGAGAGATCAGATTAATGGAAAATAGTTGGCACGGTACTAGCAAGCGCAACTATCGTAATAACCATTTGGGGAGATGCTGTAGCAGCCACTGCCATACGAAGCGCATATACAGTCTCCCGTTGACGACAAATCGATGCAAACGCAGACACAAGCGATTTTCCAAAATCCTCACCAACTAGCGGCTACGCAAGATTTCGCCTCTGCCTGTTGGTATGGAACGATCAGAGAGAGCCCTATCAGCAACAGGATTACAAACACCGTGATGTCAGTTGCCTTTTTGCTTCTTAGTATAGCCATGTTACACCTCCTTGTTTCTTGGAATAGGCTTTGGCAAGATGTCATCAGAATGGGTGTGAACCCTTGCCCCGGACAAACTCCAAGAGTTCTTGTCCTCGCTTAAAGACCGAATCTGAAACACTAGCGAGGGTCCCACGCTGATCAAAGAGAAATTTTACTGGTGTATGCTCGACATCGAACTCTTGGAAAAGAACGCGGTTCCGATCCGCGAGGATAGGAAAACTAAGCCGGTACACAGAAATAAATCTCCTGAGACCCGCGAGATTTTGTTCATCTACAACCCCCAACACCTTCACTGACGCATTACGAACGTGGAGCCATTCCCAATAGATCGCTTCACTGAGGCAAGATCTGCAATCGGAAGACCGGAAGAATATGAATAGAGAAGTTGTCCCTTGCAAATCCGCCTTGGAATGGAGCGAACCATGAATGTCGCGCAAGTGAAAATCGGGTATCTCTCGACCAACGAATTGCGACGCTCTCGATAAGTACTTCGTCTTAGAAGGTTCGCGCCCACTCTTGTCCAAGGTACATTCCAAACGGGTCGAAATCGGCAACAACAGCACCAAGCCGAGCCTAAAGAGGGAGGAATTCGTCATAGCTCTTGCAGCCTGCATTTAGATCCCTGCGTTTCTAGAGCCCTCAGCGGAAACAATCACATTACTTTCGATGCCCGAAACAGAATCACCTCCCCTGCACCCCTGTCACAGCTCAGGACTCCACCGTCTGGCGTAAAGCAAAAATTGAAAAGGTACCTTCCGCTAAACCGTTTCTTATCCGGGTGGTGGTCTGGGTGGTGGAAGAGTAGAATCCTCTCTATGTCGCCGTGTGTCGGGTCAATCTCGACAATGGCCATGCCGTGCAGGGGAGGCCCTATGTACAGAACGTATAGATGTTCCTGGAAAAAGGTACAGTCGGTCGCTAGCAGAGAGAAAGTCCGGTCTCTCAGATAGTCCGCCCCCCTCTTTTTCTTCAGATCCTGGAGGTTGGCGGAAAACGGTGGAAAACCTGAATAATCCCTTTCCCATACGAGGTCGAACGCCCGATTAAATTTTCGTATCAAGTATTGGGTAGTAAATACGACATAGATGTTATCGCTACCATCAATTGCCACTATGGCCAGGTTAGTATTTGTAGTGGGAACTCCAGAGAGGTTGGTTCTTTCGCCAAAGGTCATTACGGAATCTGT
>JBBIJH010000062.1:13466-13743 GCA_037446075.1 Ignavibacteriales bacterium | reverse complement strand
CAGGAGGATCCTCCAACCCCAAGTTCTATCATACCGCTGCGATGGGGACTTACTACAAGGACGGGGGGAAGTCTCGCGACAACACGAAGTTCGACCTGTCACCCGACCCAAATTTCTTCGCGTCGGGAACGCCGGGTAACCCGACGACCTTCGTGCCCAAGCCCGTTGGACAGCGTGCACGCCCCCGAGGCGACCGCAAGCTCCTCTCTGAAGAGGGCCCAGGTGCGTTTGAAGTAAACCCTTACGAAGCGGATTGGAGGAGAGGCGTCACGGCTCA
>JBBIJH010000062.1:5941-13456 GCA_037446075.1 Ignavibacteriales bacterium | reverse complement strand
GACGGCGACATGTTCAGCGGCATCGGTCCCTTCCGGCTCGAGGTGGGGGAGAGTATGACGATCGTCTGGGCGACCGTGGGCGGTTACCGGTTCCGTGGCGTGGCGAATGCAATGGCAGCTGCACGTTGGGCTTTCGAGAATGGGTACCCTGCTTCAGTTCTCGATAACTACCCGGCGGTTCCTGAGATGCGGGTCGACAACACGTTTGAGAAGTCCGTCAGGGTGCGCTGGGACAACCGTGCAAACAGTGGCCCGAATTTCGCTGGCTACAAAATCTATAAGGCATCCCAGGCGAAAAGGATTGATTGGTTGCAAACCGGGATGAGGGTTCTTGACAATTACTGGCGGAATACAACCCCAGGGCCGACACCGGATAACTTGAAGCAACCGGTGAATCCAAACTTTGCCGCGCAGTCATTTGTCGCGGGTGCTCAGGGGGTTCCCGATTCATGGGGACCGTACGAGTTAATTGCAGTAATCCCCGCCGCACAGCTCAGCCAATACGCAGATAACTCAGTGGCCGGTTATCAATACTCTTATGAAGATAAAGTCGTTGATTTGGGCTTCCAGTATTGGTATTATGTCGCGGCGTACACCAGTGGCTCCACCTACGACATGGGGCCCACGTACGCAGGGTACAATCCTGCATCAACGAGCACGATCGAGACGTCGAACGTCAACCGGAACGGTGCTTCGGGTCTCTGGGAGGGTACGTATCCCTTTGCGACCTTGAATTCATTCTATCCCAAGACTGCGGCGGGACTGAAAGCAATCGGGGCAGGGTTTGTCGTTCGATCTGCTCTTGCGAAAGCGGACGAAATCGCCAGCGGGAAAACGAAGATCTCTGTGAAACCAAATCCTTACAAGAAAAAAGCGCTGTTTGATAGTGCTGTTGATGCCTTCGATCACAAGGTGACTTTCTATAACTTGCCTTCCCCGGCGAAGATCACGATTCTGGATGTCTCAGGTCAGATCGTCCAGCAGATTAATTTCAGTTCGACGGACCCGAACACCGGTAGCGTCTTCTGGAATCTTTTCTCGAAGGACGGCATTGAGGTCGCGAGCGGGCTTTACATCTACGTTGTGGAATATGCGAAGGGTCAGCACGTCGGTTATCTTTCGATCTTGCGCTGAGGACAAACTCAAGATCATGGAGAATACCATCACCAATCATAGTGAGGCAACAGCAATGAAGACGATTCGAGCATCCTGCGCTGTTTTTCTCGCCTGCCTGCTCATGGTTCACATGGGCTACCCACAGCAGCGAAAAGCAGGCTTAACTGGGGCCGCATTCTTGAAGATTGGAGTCGGCGCAAGAGCAGTCGGCCTGGGTTCCGCGGTCACCGCGTTACCGAACGACGTAAACCAGATGTTCTGGAACCCTGCAGGGATCGCCTTGAAGGAGGAACGCCTTCAAGCAGCCTTCACCTACAATCGTTGGATCGCCGACATCAAACTCTACTGTTCTGCAGTGTCCTACAAGTGTGGAGGCGTTGGCACCATTGGGGTGGGAGTCGTGACACTTGGTCTTTCAGACATTCCTGCAGACCGGGATATCCCGATCGATCCTTCCCTCGTCCAATTCCAGATCGAGGATCGGACTACGCTTGTCTACGACTATCGCGACATAGCAGTCCAGGTATCATTTGCGCGATATGTGTTAGACAAACTCTCGCTCGGGGCCACTTTGAAATTGGTCTCTCAGTCTATTGATGGACAGAGCGCCAAGGCGGTGGCCGTTGACTTCGGATCGGTTTACCATATCGGCACAATGGACTGGACGATCGCTGCACGATTCAACAACTTAGGCTCCGACCTCAAGTACTATGACATTGCATTTGCGTTGCCGCTCTCTTTTAGCATCGGGACTTCGATCACTCCCTGGAGGGAAGGCGACAACAAGCTGATGTTGGCAGCAGACGCGATTAAACCCCAGGATGGCCCGCAGTATCTTTTTGCCGGTGGCGAGCTATCCATCTTGAACATCTTTGCACTCCGAGGCGGATACAAGTTCAATTATTCGGGAAGTGACGACGGTGGAACCTCTACGAGGAAACCATTCGATAATACGATCGAAGGTTTCTCCGGCGGTGGCGGCATCAGTACGACGATGGAGGGATATTCTGTGAGGGTTGATTATTCATTCACGAAGATGAATCTGTTGGACAACGTCCACAGAGTCTCCGTCCAGATCGGTCTTAAGTAACCAGGATTCCACTCTTGTCGGCTTGCTCGATGTTGCACGTGCATTAAACTCGTATACTTCGCCCGCTTCTCAGATCGGGGCACCGTTCGTTCTCAGAGCGGGTGCCCCTTTTTTTCATTCTCCTCTCAGCACTGGTGACCATGAGGCCTAGAATGAAGCGATCCATTCGCACTGCCACGATGATCTTTGTACCACTCACGATGTTGAGCTGCCACGGCGACTCTGGGCTTGTTTCGTTCGTGCCGGAGTTTGTGAACGACGTTTCTACCAACGCCAACATCGTCTTCAGTCGCTTTGTTACGGGTGGCCTGTTCGATATCTTTGTCGTTGCCGAGAGCGGAGTGGGATTGGTAAACCTGACGAATCACCCCGCCAGTGAAGGGAATCCTCGGTGGTCTCCAGACGGGAATCTGATTGCCTTCCAGTCAACTCGGACGGGAGCGACGAATATCTTCACGATGACGCCGACCGGTGGAGACGTGCGCAATGTGACTCAGATGGATCGACCGGTGGGGGACTTCGATTGGTCACCCGACAGCAAGAAGATCGTTTTTCAGGGCGAGACGGTCTTCGGCGTCGATATCTACACTGTCGATCTTACAACCCTCGCGAAAGCGAATCTGACAAAGGGAGAGGGTATCAATTTATACCCGAGATATTCTCCGGATGGAAAAATGATTGCCTTTGTATCGCAGAGGGAAGGGAAGTACGGTCTCTTCCTGATGACTGCAGATGGCTCGAATGTGCTTTGCCTTGCGGACATCACCGGGTTCGATGCAACGTTTACGCTTCAGTGGTCGCCGGATAGCAAGAAGCTGCTCTACAATTTTGACACGAACGGCTTCCGGGATATCTTCACTGTTTCTATCGATCGCAGGGATGCCCAGAACCTGACGAACCACCCGGCTGACGACGTTGGGGGAGATTGGTCTCCGGATGGCCGCTACATCGTCTTTCAATCGAACCGCTCCGGAACGGACGCGATCTACCGGATGGATGCGGACGGCAAGAACGTTCAGAAGATCTCATCGGGCCTTAACGACACTTACGCACAATATTCCCCGTCTGGGACCTCGGTTCTGTTCCTGACCGCACGGCGTGGGGCGTACGAAATTTGGGTCGTGAGCCCGGGCGGCTTCGACGAGCGACTTGTGACACCGACGCAAATCAGCGACCGCACTCCAAGGTGGAAGCCGAAGAGGTCTGGCCTGTAGGGTAAGGTTGACTTGGGAGTCTTACACATAACTCATCTCTGAGCACTATTCACATTTCAGATTCCGAAACCCATGCATATCATCCCTACAACCGTCATCGGAAGTTACTCCTTGCCAAGGTGGCTTGAACTCGCCCGCGAAGCACACACACAAGGCAAGCTGACTGATGCTGAACTTCAGGAGGCCCACGATAATGCCGTGAAGTCCTGCATCAAGGATCAGGAAATGGCAGGCGTGGATATCATCACGGACGGAGAGTTGCGCCGCGAGACAATGGTGTATTTCTTCTCGAAAGTCATCCACGGCTTCGACTTCGAGCATGCGAAGATGCATCCGATCGGCAACCTCGATCCAACTATTCAGATGCCCGATCCCGTAATTATCGATAAGGTACGGTGGAGGCAAAGCCTCAAGATGGATGAACACTTCAGATTCCTGAAGGAACACACAATCGCCCGTCCAAAGGTCTGTGTGACTGGACCTCAAATGCTTGCAAAACGCGCGACGAATGATTATTACGAAGACGAACGAGAACTCGTGTTTGATCTTGCGGATGTGCTGAACCGTGAGTTGAAAAGTCTTGTGGCCGCTGGCTGTGACTTCATCCAGATTGACGAACCGGTCTGGGTGGGCTACCCTCAGGATATCCCGTGGCTTGTTGAAGCGTTCAACAAGCTCATCGATGGAGTGAAGGCGAAGATTGCTCTCCACATCTGTTACGGGAATTACCAACTGAAGCGCCTCTTCAAAGGCCAGTACGACGAGTTGTTCCCCGCACTCCTCGATGTAAAAGCGGACCAACTGAGCATGGAGTTCGCCGTCTCGGATGGAGTTGCACTTGATTTGTTCAAGCGTTATTCTACAGACAAGGAGATCGTTGTCGGAGTGATTGATGTGAAAGACGAGAGAGTTGAGACTCCGGAGATCGTCGCACGGCGTATCCGACAAGCGCTCGAGTATATTCCCGCCGAAAGGCTTTATGTGAGTCCCGACTGCGGAATGAAGTTTATGCCAAGAGACCGTGCCTTCGCGAAGCTCAAGGCGATGGTAGAAGGCGCGAAGATCGTTCGCAAGGAATTGGGGGTTCAAACGACGGATTAGTTTTGCTGGAGCAAGGAGATGAAGAGACTGAGATCGCAATTCGCCGTCTTCCTTTTTTTCACCCTCTCCGCCTGCCATACTGAATTCTCTCCTCTCGACCCAGACCTATACGGTCCAGCGGCGGGACAATACATCCTCTTCCAGATGGATGGGCACACACATTCCACGAAGAACGTTACTGCCCAACGGACGACACCTCCCGGGACAATTCCACTTGGCATCATTCGCGCGGAATTCCAGATTGGTGATACCGTGGCCTATCTCGATATGAACATCAATATTCCCAATGATACGCTCATTCAAGTCCAACAGGTGACGTTACGATTTGGGAGAGAGGACAACACGGCGATGTATTATCGTGGAGGGGTGAGCCACACTTTCAAATTCGTTTCAAGCTCGGTGATCGAGGGAGCTTTCAGCGGAGTCGTGCGAGGCTTGGCTGGGACGGTAACGGAGGGAAAAGAGAAGGCATTGAAGGATGGGTATTTGTCGGTGAGGTATATTCAAAGATGATTCAGTCAACCGAAACCTCTTTCTGAGAGGAGGGTAATCCCATGGCAGATATCCGAATCAAATCTGGGAAGGCATGGCTGGGGGTTTCCGGCTTCGGCGTGAAACTCAAGGTACACTATCAGCCACCTAACTGGAGTCCGGTCTTGGTCGAAGAGACGCCGTCCCATAACGCGGGCAACGGAACACTGGGGAATGGAGAATTTGCCTGGGATCGGCAGGGCGACACCCACTATGTTTATCTGATCACTTATGGCGGCGTAGGAACTTACAAGCTCTGGGCAGAGCATCCTGATAATCCTGGTGTCAAGTCAAATGAAGAGACTTACTACTTCGACCCGGACAATTATCAAGGACCAGGGGATCCATTTGACTGGAATGGTGATGGTATAGTGCAGAACGAATTGATTGTGCCTGGCAAATGGTTTACCATTTATGGTGTGCATCGCCGAGAGACGACACTGCCTAGCGATGGAACAGAAGACTGGGATCACATCGTAGTTTCCACCAGTTCCAGTTGTGACACTTTGATCCCGAATCACCGGGATAACATCACGGTGCCTTACGGAGAATACTCTGCATGGGTGAATTTTTCGGGTAAGAAGTTTGCTTTCCCCGGGAACCCCGGAAATACTTTCTATGCGTACATCCGAGACCATAACTGCAACGAACATTCCAGTGTTTACACTATCTCGAATGTCACAGGAAGCGGGGGCAACTATGATGTAGGGACGCATACAGTCCACGTTTAGCTACGGATCGGAGCCGGATGCATAAGTATGTTAACATCCTAGCCCTTATTCTGCTCATGCTGGGTGACCTTCAGTGCAACTTGTTAAACCCAAGCCACCAGCTCTCTCAAATTCCTTACCCATTAATGGTTTCTGTGCGTGCAGGAGAAAACGTGGATATTGCGATCATTGACAGAGATCTCTCTTTTTCACGCTTGACGGATGGCGAGTTTAATGTAGCCCCTGAATGGTCACCTGATGGCCAAAGCATTGCATATTGGACAACAATTGCAGGCGGTTTGGACGAGATTTTCGTGATGAATGCTGACGGAACGGGAAAGCGTAACCTTACCAGGACTCCCTCTAGCTACGAGCAGAGACCCAAGTGGTCCCCGGATGGAAGGATGATTGCCTTTGATGTGCTCCGAGAGACCTATGGCATTGGTCTGATATATGCTGATGGCTCTGGCCAGCGTTTTCTGACGCAATCTCAGCGTTACAACAACATTACTTGGGAAGCTGACGGCTCAGCGCTGTTATTCGATAAGCGGGTCGGAACCAAGCAGCAAATCTTTTCAATCAACGTGGATGGAACCAACGAGCATTCGTTGACTCCGGACACCACAAAGTTTTTTTTCGGGGCGTCTGTGTCACCTGATGGCAAATACTTGGCGTTCCAGATCAAGGCTTCGGACACGACCAATATACTTGTCGTGCGGGAGCGACCATCGGGTAGCGAAACAACTATCAGTGAAGATGCCCTTTTCCCGTTGTGGTCCCCAGATGCTAGCTGGCTTTACTTTAGCGAGAGGACTCAGGGTTTCTATCGCATCTTCCGATCGCGACTTGACGGCAGCGGGAAACAGAAAGTCACCTCGACGTTATCTAGGGAGTTAGGCAATCACTTCGTGGAATCGATCACCCGAGATGGACAACGAGTTGCATTCATCTCCACCCGAGGCCTTGAATCACTCATTTACGTGATGAATGCTGATGGCAGTGATCAGCATAGAGTTCTCGATGATCCCAATGCATATAGACCGCGGTGGAAACCGCGATGAAGGACAATTGAGTGAGCGCGCTGGCTGGACATTGTTCTCCGCAATTCTGACTAATCGTTTAGCCCGACTTGACAACGTCACATTGGGGAATCAAGAGGGTAGAGCACCGTGCTGTCGTGGCAAGCTCTCGCAGAACTTAAAGCTCTTGGCAAATTCGGTCATTGAGGGGTCATTTACCGGGATTGTCAGAGGGCTTGCTGGCACTTCGACGGAGAGGAAGCGAAAGCAATTAAAGAATGGGTACTTGTCGGTGAAGTAGATTCAATGGTGACTCACTCAGCAGAAACTTTTTTCTGAAAGGAGGCTAAATCTGTGGCGGATCTTTTAATTTCTACAGGGAAAGCGTGGCTTGGAGCTGCTGACTTGGGAGTTAAGCTCAAGATCTACTATCAGAAAGTTGGCGGCAGCTCAGGACAACTTGCTGAGACCCCAGCAGACAGCCCGGGAGATGGAACGTTGGGCAGCGGGTCGTACGCACCGGCGTATGTGCCCGTGACCAGCAAGGGTCTCTACAAAATCTGGGCCGAGCATCCGGATAATCCCGGTGTGAAATCGAACGAAGAAAGTTACGATTTTGACTATGACGCTCCGAACGACCCGTTCAATTGGAAGATGAACGCGGTTGCGGATGATTTGATCGTTCCTGGAAAGCACTTTATCGTTAGTGGAAACCTTGAGAGCACTGTGGACCT
>JBBIJH010000062.1:1214-5931 GCA_037446075.1 Ignavibacteriales bacterium | reverse complement strand
GACAACTTGCACCTGGTGGTCAGCTTGTCTTCGTTGTGTGATGTGAGTATTCCGAATTACGCCATCGAACTTCCTGACGGGTTTCATGGCAGCTTCTCAAAGCTTTTTGCTTTTCCGACTACAAGTACCACTACTTTTTACGTTTACGCGCGGGACCACAACTGCAGTGCCCACTCGCAGGTTGTAACCTTAAGCAATGTCACCGGAAATGGAGAAACGATCACCATCCAGAGTACTCTGGTGGTTTGATTGTGCTATGACCTATGAAGGCACGGACGCTTCGCCTAATCTTGGTTCTCCTGCCTCTCTTTTCATGCAGGGATGGGGTTGTAGAGTTCACGCAACCGGAGTTTCAAGGAAAGATCGTTTTCCGAGCAACGTATAGTCAGACTCTGGATTTCATTTATACTCACATAATGATCGCCGAACAAGGCAGAGAACCTCGTCAGCTCTCCGACAGCGATTCCTGCTTCAACACTAGCCCCGACATAAGTCCTGACGGTTCCAGAGTAGTACTCACCTCATGTGACCCCGATTACCACAGGCCCATCAAGCTTGTGAATTCCGACGGCTCCGGACTGCGGATACTGACGGCATTCAGAACCTTTAACGAAAATCCAAGATTCTCGCCCGGTGGACGATGGATTGCGTTCGAAAGTTCTCGGGATGGCCCAAGGCAAATCTTTACTATCGATAGTAATGGAAACAATTTAAGAAAGATTACCGAGGCTGGAGGCCCTTTCTTCGTGGGGAGTTGGTCGCCGGATGGAAGATACATTTCTTACTTTGGCAGGGAATTCGGGACAGGAAGCGAATGGCAGATTTATGTTTCGAATGCAGATGGTTCGAATCAACGGCAGTTGACCTCGGGGGTCGGAACAAAACTCTACCCCACTTGGTCACCTGATGGATTTCATATCGCCTATCAGCGCGAGGGAAGACTCCATCTCCTCTCGTCTGATGGAGCAATGGACCTGCCAGTGCCCGCAGCTCCCGATTCCTTGCACTCATATATGTACTGGTCCCCAAATGGAGATTTTCTGATCTTTTCAACTTTCATGAACGGTCGTTGGGACATCTATCGCATTAACAAAGATGGCAGCGGTTTGCAAAATTTGACTCAGGATTCGTATCCTGGGAATTTTCCGGTTCTGTCGCCTTGGGATGACCGTGTGGCTTACGTTGCCGACCTTGGACCTATGCGCAAAATCTACCTCATGAATATGGACGGAACGGGAAAACAGCCCCTAACAAGATTTAGTTCTGACGAATACGACCCACGTTGGGGTCGATGAGCGAAGAGCAATTCAAAGAAAGAAAGCACTGTCTCAGCTCGACTATGAAGCGCCGTTAGAGAATGGAGATGTGGGAACGTTGATCGTTCCGGGAACGTGCTACTGTGTACGGGACTATTCAAACTAACAGGGTTGTCGACAATGTGCACTTAGTGGTCACCACAACCAGTCAGTGCGATGCCTCACAGAGGAACTACCTGATTGAGATGGACGGCCAGACTCAAAAATCATTCAATAAATCATTTGGCTTCTCAAGCAATTCTGGGTCAACCTTTTACGTATACCTATCTGACCACGATTGTGATGCGCAATCGAACATTGTGACGCTTCAAAATGTCCCGAGTGGTGGTGGGTCTTATGACGTCGGCACACTCAGTATAACGTTTCCGTGAGAGACGTGACCTTATGGGAGTCCAAAATAACCTCTCCAGATTGATCATTCCCTCGATTTGGCGTGGCATGTTAGTTCTGTTCCTCGCCAGTGAATTGGTGGGCTGCGAAGAATCGGTGAGCCCGCAGTCAGTCTTTCCCCTTCCAGCGACTATTGCATTTCAGCAATCGAAGAATGCTGATGGGCAATCCGACATCTACGTTATTTCAGCTAGAGGAGAACTACGTCCAGTGGCAGCTCAGCAAGCTACCCACCACGGCCCGTCGTGGTCGCCAGATGGAAAGCCTCTGACATACGATGGGGATGTGCCGAGCGATATCTTCGTAATCAATATCGATGAAACGGGCGAAAGAAATCTCACGAACTATCCTTGGTTTGATGAGCGCCCGCTCTGGTCACCGACCGGAGAACACATCCTGTGGATCAGCTGGCGCGCTGGCAGTGCCGATATTTTCGTGGTGGATTCGTCTGGTGAAAACCAACGCAATCTTACGCCCTTTCCAAAGTACGACTTTCTGCCCGATTGGTCGCCCGATGGACGGCAGATCGCATTTGTCTCATCGCGCGATGGGAATTCCGAGATATATCTCAGAGACGTTGTCCGATCCTATCAGCGCAGTCTACCGATTCTCCTGAGAATGAGGATGTTCCGAAATGGTCCCCTGATGGGGCACTCATCGCTTTTGCTTCTGGAGCCCAATTGTTCATTATGAATCCCGACGGATCGAGCCGACGGCCCTTGACCCCGAGTTCGATTACCGTTGCCTCCACATGGAGGCCCTCGTGGTCGCCCGATAGTATGTGGATTGCCTTCGTTGGGATACAAGACGGAAATGAGGAGATTTACAGGATCAACATCGATGGAACGGGGCTACTGAACCTCACCAATCATCCCGCTGCTGATAATGACCCACACATCTCCCCCGATGGGAGTATGATTGCATTCGTCTCGTGATAACAGTAGCGGAGAGATCTATGCCATGGCTGCCGATGGTTCCATACCAACACGATTGACCAAGAGTCCATGGGGGAGCTGGATTCCCGTTTGGGCACCAAGGTGAAAGGCGATTCCTCAAATGCTGCTTTGAGCCTTTCAAGCCATTGGCGTGAATCGCTTTGCGTGATTCGTCGCGCCTGTGCTGCGACTTTCGGTTTCGTTGCCCTCTTGCTCGCAAGGACCGGCTGCGTGACGGAAAGCGCCGTTGACCCAGTGTTAGAGGAGCTGAAAAGTTACACGATCCTCTTTTCTAGATTTACCACTAAACCACCACTTCCGGATCTGCCAGAGCTAACCACCTTTACGATGCGAGGGGATGGCTCGGCGCTAGTCGACCTCTCAAAGCATTCTGAGAACATTTATCCCAAACCACCCGGGTACGATAATTTCCCGAAATTCTCTCCCAGCGGGGCCTACATCGCTTACCAGACTACGTCCTATGGCACCTACGAAATCTTTCGGATGAACTCTGATGGCACTGGAAAAGTCAATCTGACGAATTATCCGGATTTCGATCTCGACTTTGAATGGTCGCCGTCGGGGCAAGAGATCGTTTTCACGAGATTGATGGAAGGTCAGTATGAAATCTTCAAAATGAAAAACGATGGAAGTGGGCAGCAGAACTTGACGAACAACCCTGCTAGTGATCGCTATCCATCCTGGTCCCCGGATGGTAGTAAAATTGCATTCTCGCGTCTCGTTTCCCAATCGCCCAATCGGTGGCAGGTGTTCATCATGAATGCAGACGGAAGCAGTCAAGTAGCTTTCACCGATACGAGCGAGTCCGCTCTCTTTCCGCATTGGTCGAGGGATGGCAACCGTATCTACTATGACATTCCGGGCGTGGGGATGGTGGTAAGAAGTCTTGATGGTTCTTTTACTCGGAGGCTCGACGGAATCTTTAGCAGGTACATGTCGTGGTCGCCGGACGGCAAATCCTTCGTCACTTCCGGGCTTTATATTGTCGATACTGACTTGACAAACGCCCGCGCTGCGTACAAACCCGGCAGCGAGCCATCCTGGTCGCCGGATGGAAAGTGGATCGTTTTCCGTCGAGCAGACGAATCCGGCAGAGGTGATCTTTACGTGGTGAGACCGGATGGCACTGAGTTAAGGCGCCTGACCACGAGTCAGTATGGGGATTTGAATCCGTCGTGGAAGCCAGCACGGTAGACATCGTGGAGAAGGCGGGGATTGTCAGCCGAGGACTGGCATGTCACTTTGCAAAGACGACTTTGACTAGAACGATGCGCTCCATCAATAGAGGGGTTGAGTTGGTTGTGGGATAACTCACGGATCGCATCACTTTCGAGTATTCCATTGGGAAAAAAGACTGGAGATTCGACTCTAATTGTTGGGAAAATCGGCCACGCCTAATTGATTTCCTCCTTGTAAGTCCCACTACTTCTTACTATATTTTGTTCGCACGCATTGGATGACTTAACCTGCCTTCATGAAGCGCAAACAATTCGTTCACACGCTTACCGGAGCACTCGCCGGGATGCTTGGTGCTGATTCCTTATTGTCGGTTAGCTCCTTAGCAGCTGAGAAGTTTGAGGAGTTGGTAGAAGCACGAAAGGATTCCGTTAGCCCCGAAGATGAACGATTCTGGTCCATCGTCCGAGACCAGTTTCCCTTAACGCGAGACCGTGCGTATTTCAACACTGGTGGCCTTGGCGCGTCTCCATACATTGTGATTGATACCGTGAAAAGGAAGATGGATGAACTGGAAGCAATCTCCGAAGTGGGCCACACTGAAGAGGCTTGGCTGACCGTGAAGTCGAAAGTGGCTCAGATGATGGGCTGCGACCCAACTGAGGTCACACTTACGAGCTGCGCGACCGAGGGCATCAATATCATTATCAACGGGTTGCCGCTGAAGCGGGGTGATGAAGTCATCACAACGACGCACGAACACGTCGGGGGCATTCTTTCCCTGCTGGCACGTCAGAAATTCGATGGGATTGTTCTTAAACCTTTTGAGCCAGACGCCAAGAACCGCGAAGTAAACCTGGAAAGAATCTCACGACTGAT
>JBBIJH010000062.1:931-1180 GCA_037446075.1 Ignavibacteriales bacterium | reverse complement strand
AGCCACGTCACGTGCACAACAGGACAAGAGCTACCGGTGAGCGAAATCTCAAAGATCGCTCGGGACAAAGGGCTGTGGTTCTTTCTTGATGGGGCGCAAGTCCCGGGCATGAAGCCCCTCAATGTGAAGGAGATCGGTTGCGATTTCTACGCTGCAAGCGGGCATAAGTGGCTGCTGGCGCCGAAGCGGACAGGCTTGCTGTATGTGAGAAAGGAAATGCTCGAGACCGTCCGGCCGATTTTTGTCGGC
>JBBIJH010000062.1:0-917 GCA_037446075.1 Ignavibacteriales bacterium | reverse complement strand
AGGGTTTGACCTGGCCACTGGCGCGGTCAACTTTCACCCGACTGCGCAGAGATACGAGTACGGGACATACAATGTTCCTTTGATGATTGGCTTGGGTGCAGCCGCCGTCTTTCTCCAGACCATCGGCATGGAGAATGTCTGGCGTAGGAACAACGCGCTCTCTACGAGGGTGTTTGATGGTCTTTCACAGATCAAGACCGTTGAACTGCTTACTCCTCCAAGGCCTCAAGACCGAGGGGCGATGGTGACGTTCCGGGTCGCGGACAGGAAGACGGAGGATGTTCAAACGTTTCTGGCGGAGAAGTACAAACTCCGCACACGATTTGTCGGGGAAGCAAAGCTGAACGGGCTTCGCATCTCGACGCATATATACAACAACTTCGAGGAGGTGGAACGATTACTTAAGGGAGTGACAGAGTTTGTACACCAGTGAATTCCGAACGAACCGACCACCCTTTTGCAAGGACTAGTTGCAGATGAGAATTGGTATCGTCACAGACGAAATCTCCCCAAACATTCGAGAAGCGATTGCTCTCGGAATAAGTTGGGGGATCAGGGATTTTGAGTTCCGGACTTGCGAGTCTGGAAGAATTCCATTTATCTCGGACGACGATCTACAAACTCTACTTGACTGCAAGTCGGAATTCGGTATCAATATCACTGCTCTATCACCCGGGACTTTCAAGTGTACAGTCGGTGAAGCGGACACTATCCAAAAAGAGCTTACCGAGATACTTCCCTGGACGATGGATCTTGCACACAAGTTTGGGGCAACACTCGTTATCACCTTTGGTTTTGCACGTTCGGAGGTAAACGATACAGATGAACTTCGACGCGGCGTGGAGGTGTTTCGGTCCGCCGCCGACGTCGCCGAGAAAGAGGGCATGATCCTTGCAGTGGAGAACGAGCCTGGCTTC
>JBBIJH010000061.1:0-13958 GCA_037446075.1 Ignavibacteriales bacterium | reverse complement strand
CACTTTGTTTACATTCTGCCCCCCGCGCCCACCCGCCCTGTAAACGTCAATCCGTAAATCACCGGGGTTGATTTCGAGTTCCACTTCCTCGATCTCGGGGAGGACGGCAACTGATGCAGCCGAGGTGTGAATCCGGCCACTGGCTTCGGTCTCGGGAACCCTCTGCACACGGTGGACTCCACTTTCATACTTCAGAGTCCCGTAGGCATCTTTTCCGTTGACCGCAAACACAATCTCTTTGAAACCTCCCCGACCCGTCTCATTACTATTGATAAGATCTACTCGCCAACCTTGTCGGTCGGCAAAACGTGTGTACATACGGAATAAGTCGGCCGCGAAGAGTGCGGCCTCCTCGCCACCCGTTCCAGCGCGAATCTCCACGATGGCGTTTTTCGCGTCGTTTGGATCCTTGGGAATCAGTAATGATTTCAGTTGCCTCTCGAGCTCCGCGGCCTTCTGCTCAAGTTCATTCAATTCGCTTTCCGCGATCGCGCGCAACTCCGGATCTTTCGTCTCAAACAGTATTTCCCTGTTGCCCTCAAGATCTCTCTTCACCTTCCGGTATTTTTCAAACACCTGCACCGTCTCCTCAAGATCGCTTCGCTCTTTTGCCAAAGCCCGGTAACGCTCTGGATTCGAAACAACCTCGGGGGTGCTGAGGAGCTGAGTTAATTCCTCGAAGCGTGCTTTCATTTTCTCGAGCTTTGCAAACATCCTCGCCTCTTTCCAAGTTAAAACAAATATAAGAAAAACTCGCTCGAAAATCCATCACTTCACGCCAGAGAGGCGCTTCAGGAAATCCACCTCGCTTGAGTTGAAAAACCTTGAGACAAGGAGAAGAGTTGGGAAAGCGATGAAAAGAAGAGATTTGAAGAGAAGAGCACGTGCCGCACCAGGCTCCACAGCAAGAAAGGAATAAACTACAAAGATTAGAAGTGTGACGAGTGCGAGCTTCCCGATCCGCGTCAGTTCGTAATCGACATGGTAAAAACGTTGGACAGCAACAAACATGGCAGCAGCCATCGCCATGTAACTGAGGAGCGTCGCGATAGCCGCTCCCATCATTCCCAGGATTGGGATAAGGAAGTAGTTCCCTGCTATATTAACCACGGCCCCAAAACCAGTCGTGTAAGGGAAAATATATGTTTTCTTCTGGATATGGACTCCGGCAACAAGAACAGTATTAATACCTGTAAAGATATAGGCAAGGAGAACCACCGGGACGATCGGTAGTCCACTCCAGTATTCCTGCTTGATAAGGTGATAACCAAATACCCGGATGCGAACGAGATCACTTATGAACAGGGAGAAAAAGAGAAAAACGAACGCCGCTGCCAGAAGGAAGTACGTCATTACGCGAGCATAGATTTGCTTTGCATTCGGCTCTCTCATTGTCTGCAAGAAAAACGGGCGCCACGCATACTCGAACATGGACACGACAAGCATCATGAAAATCCCCAGTCGGTAATTTGCCTGATAAATGCCCACCGTGCTATCATCCGTCAGTGCCTTGAGAATCGGTCGATCGATAACCTGGAGAGCGATCCCCGCCAGCGCCGCGGGGATGAGCGGCAAGCCGAAACGAAGCAGGTGTTTGTAAAGGCCGGGATGAAACTCCAGCTGAAACTGCTTCGCAATAACCGGCAGCAGAAGAACCGTCGTCAGCCCGGAGGAAATCACCCCGCTCAGAAAAATTCCCTCTACACCGAGCTTGAACTTCAGCAGCAGAATCACGTTCAGCAAGGCATTCGCCGCAATGTTGAGTAACTTAATCGCCGCGAAATGTTTCGCCCGGTTCTTGAGCCGAAGAGAAGCAAACGGAAGGACGCAGACTGTATCGAAGAACAGGATCCACGCGGCGTAGGCGACCAGCTTTGCGTGAGTCTGGCCAATGCCAATCAGATTTGCTAGAGGTGAAGATACGAGATGAAGGAGAGAGGAGAAAGCGAAGGACGTAAGAACGAGCGATATAAACGGCGTACTGAAGTTCAGCCTTGCATCCCCTATTTCGAGAGCCGAAGCATAGCGGAAATACGCCGATTCCATTCCATAGCCATAGATCACGTTGACAAACGCGACATACGCATAGACAGTAGCGACGATTCCGTAATCGCTCGTGCTGGGAAGAACGTTCGTGTAGAAAGGGACCAGGAGGAAGGTAAGGAATCGACCGACAATCGTGCTGACGCCGTAAATTGCCGTCTCGGCCCCGAGTCGCTTCAATTGCTCGAACATTCAGGAGGGCTTGCAGTATGGTGCTTCAAAGACGGACTCGCCGACGAGACGCTCATTCCCCTATTCCTTCTCTTCCTCATCGTCGACCAACATGATCGGGATGTCGTCCTTGACCTCGTAGACTTTTCCACACTGTTTACAGGTCAAAGTGCTTTTCTCTGGTTCATAGAGAAGATCTCCCTTACACTTTGGGCAACAAAGGATTTCAAGCAGTTCTTTGCTAAGCATCAGGCCTCCTGTAGAAGTTGTTTTTCCTTCTCTGCTTTTCTGAGCGCAGCTGAAATCGCTTCGATGAGAAACTGGGGCGCTCTGACGGGTTTTCCAGTTTGCGCGTTCAGAATGCTATGAACGGTATGCCCCTCCGCAACGGGGATGGAATCCTCGGGGCGTGCAATTTCATAATGGATCCGAATGCGGGCTGCGGGTGTTTCTTTCAGTGTCGTTTTTACTTCGAGCAGATCATCATACCGCGCCGGCTGGATGTACTTCACATAGGCTTCGACGACCGGAAGATAGTATCCAAGCTTCTCGATCTCCGGATACGGGAGTCCGATCTCTCGGAGGAGATCACTTCTGCCCTGTTCAAAATATTCTAGATACTTAGAGTAATAGACAACTCTCATCTGATCCGTGTCGGCATAACGGACGCGAATTCTTGTCGTCGAGGATATCATGAGATGCCCGTGTGAATTGATAGATGGTTCAGAACCTAACTGCGTTCAGAAGCGGCGAGAACTTACTCGTGCCAGGCACCCATCTTTGCAAATTTCTCCTCTCGCTTCTTTAACAACCTCGCTGGCTTCATCTTGTCGAGGACTTTTAGTTCTTCTGTCAAAACCTCTTTCAGAATCATCGCGGCTCGCTGGGGGTCCCGATGGGCACCGCCTGGTGGCTCCGGGACTATGCGATCAATCAATCCTTCCTCCAATAAGTCAGGAGCAGTGAGCTTCAGCGCCTCCGCTGCCTGTTCTTTGTAATCCCAGCTTCGCCACAGGATGCTGGAGCAGGATTCGGGAGAGATCACAGAGTACCACGTGTATTCCATCATCAAGATTCTGTCTCCTACACCGATGCCGAGAGCCCCACCCGAAGCCCCCTCGCCAATCACGACGACAAGGATGGGCACAGGTAGGCGAGACATTTCATAGAGGTTCCGCGCAATCGCTTCCGCCTGCCCGCGCTCTTCTGCCTCGAGGCCGGGATAGGCACCCGGGGTATCGATGAGAGTGATGATGGGCTTCCCGAATTTTGCTGCAAGCTTCATCAACCGGAGTGCCTTTCGGTAACCGTCCGGTTGCATCATGCCGAAGTTCCGGTAGAGGTTTGATTTTGTGTCGCGCCCCTTCTGCTGTCCGAGGATCATCACCGTTCGACCGTCCAGCTTCGCGAAGCCGCCAACAAGCGCCTTGTCGTCGCGGAAGAGGCGGTCACCATGAAGCTCGACGAAATCGGACGTCATGAGGTTGATGTAGTCGAGGGTATAGGGGCGATCCGGATGCCGGGCCAGCTGCACCTTTTGCCATCGAGTCAAATTTGTGAAGACGCTCTCCTGCAGCTGCTTTACCTTTTTCTCTAGCTCGGCAATCTCGTCTCCGATGTCGAGATTGTTGGAGAATTTTTTCATCTCTGCGATTTTCTCTTCAAGGTCGATGATGGGCTTTTCGAAATCAAGCACGGCTCTTGGCATACGAACCTCCTTTCCCCCTTTTCAATGACTGGAGCAGAAATTTCGACAGGATCTCCGCATCGAGCCAAAGCGATTGGTTCTTCGCGTAGTAGAGGTTGTACTTCTCGATCTCTCCGTTTGTAATCTCCGGCTGCGGACTTAGTTGCGCAAGTCCCGTAAGCCCAGGCTTGCCCAGATAAAGACTCTTGTTTGCAGACCGAGAATTCTGCGAAGCGACAGTGGATTCTCTCATCGGCCCGACGAGACTCATCTCCCCTTTCAAAACCCCAGAGAGCAAATGAAGAAGCCGATACGATTTCTCTTTCCCTGTGCGTACAAAGATTCCCTTCAGCAGAAGGAAGGGACCAAGGCTGAGAAGAAGCAAAAGTGATACAACAACGTCGAAGGTGCGCTTTGTGACGCGGTTGGAAAGTCGATCAATGTTATACTCGATGTCCAGAAGAGGAATATCATCAAGTTGATCGATGTGCGTCTTCCCGATGATCACTTCGATGCTGCTGGGCACAAGCCGGAAATTCACAGAGCGGTCCCGGCTGCGGCTGATGACGGAGAGAATATCAGCATAGGAAAGCGCATCCGTCGAAAAGATTACGTCGGTCACCTTCTTCTCCTCAATAATTTTCCCGATGTTGGCCACACTCCCCAGAATTTCCACACCCATAATCTTCTCACCAAGCCGCTGACGATTCACGTCAATGAAGCCTACGATATCATAACCGTCGACCAGCCGAGACCGGAGCTTCCTCAGGACTTCTTGGCCGGAATCCCCAACTCCCACGATGAGAGTTCTTCTCCCGAAAAGGCCACCACGACCCAACCGACCTACTTTCCCCAGAACTCGTCCGATGATCCTCCATGTCAGTAGAAGGACAAGACTCAAGCCGCTTGAAATGACCACGACAGCCCGGCTAAAGGCATAGTCCTTGAAAAAAAATGTAAGCGACGAGATGAAAAGGAAGGCGAGAAAGGTTGCGAGCGTTGTCCGCGTCAGAGAGAACTTGCGTGTCGTGTAAACCCCCAGAGAAAAAAGCAGCGTAACAAAAATCAGAGCCGGGACGGTCAGAATGATCGGATACGCGTAACGCGGAAAATGGAACACTCTGCCGAGCCAGAGAAACTCTCCGAGTAGGATGCTGAGGTCAATCAAGACGAAGTCGATAGCTGTGAAGAGGAGTGGCTTCCCGATTCGTCCGATGAAAGCGAGAGTCCACCGCAGAATGATTCCCCCGCGAAGGAAGATTTCGACAAGAATGGAACCACTAAGATGTTTTTGGACAAACAAATGCATGGCATGGTAGAAGGTTTTCACATCATCGATCTCGCTGCGCTTCGCACTCTCGCCTTTGTAGTGAATGATCTGTGTCGACGGGACGTAATAGATTTTCCATCCGGCCTGTTGAATCCGATAGCACCAATCGAGGTCCTCGCCGTACATGAAGAAACTCTCATCCAGCCCGCCGACGCGTTCGTAGACTTCTCGTCGAACCATCATAAAAGAACCGCTGAGAGCATCCACCTCATGAATCTCGTCCGGGTCGAGGTACGTGAGATTATAGCGGCCGAAAAGCCGGCTCCTCGGGAACACCGCACTCAAGCCTATTGTCTTCGTAAAGGAGACCCAAGGGGAAGGGAAGCTTCTACGGCAGGCAAGCTGCAGCGAGCCGTCCGGATTGAGGATTTTGCACCCGGCGGCGCCCACATCCGGGCGCGCCTCGAAGAAATCGATCAAGACGGCGAAGGTGTTCTCCTGAACAATTGTATCCGGGTTGATCAGAAGGAGATAGCGGCCGCGCGATTGAGCCAGCGCGATGTTGTTTGCCCGGGCGAACCCGAGGTTTTCTTTTTCCACAATGAGCTGAACACCGGGAAATTTCTTTCGCACAAGCTCCACGCTACCGTCGTCTGACGCATTGTCAACGACAATGATTTCTCCAGCAATTTGTTTTCCGGTTCCGAGGCGACCTTGGAGCGCCTTCTCGATCGAGACGAGGGCGTTCTCGAGAAAACTCCTGACATTATAGTTGACGATGATAACGGAAAGATCCATCGAGTGAACTCACAATCGTCCTAGTAGACTCCGCAATCTCAGCTTCCATACCATAAAGACCGCTTCGTACACAATCCGTTTCGACATTTTCGAGACTCCCACACGTCGATCAACAAAGGTAATCGGGATCTCACCAATACGGAATCCCTTCTTCCAAGCTTTGTATGTCATCTCTATCTGGAAAGCATATCCGTTGGATTTGATCGCACCGAGGTCGATGCTTTCGAGCACGTTGCGGCGAAAGCATCTGAATCCCGCCGTTGCATCTTTCACCGGCAGGCCAGTGATGATACGCGTGTAGAGGTTTGCAAAGTAGCTCAGGAGCAAGCGACGGATCGGCCAGTTTACCACGCGCACGCCATTGCAATAGCGCGACCCGATAAGGAGGTCGTATTTCTCCATTCTGGCCAGAAAGTTGGGCAGCTCGCGCGCATCGTGGGAGAAATCCGCATCCATCTGAAAAACATAGTCAAAGCACCGGTTGATGGCGTATTTGAAGCCTTCCACATAGGCGGTTCCCAATCCCATCTTCCCCACCCGCCGGATAAGATGGATCCGGGGTTCCGTCTCCATCATCCGTCCGACGATGTCGGCAGTTCCGTCGGGCGAGTTGTCATCCACGATGAGAACCTCAAGATCTGAGTTCGTCTTCAGTACCTCCGGGATCAACCGCGAGATATTGTCGGCCTCGTCGTACGTTGGAATTATCACAAGAACGCGGGGCATGTGTTTGTCTCTCCCTTTGACGGCGACCCATTATGGAACGAAAACCTTTTCGCCCGCAAACTCTTTTATGGCTGCCGCGATGTAGTCGACTTCTTCCAAGCTCAATTCCGGATACATCGGAAGGGAGAGAATCTCGCGCGCCGTCGATTCCGAGATCGGGTAGTCTCCTTCTTTGTTTCCCAGATGTGCAAATGCTCTTTGAAGATGGAGCGGGATCGGATAGTGAATTGCCGTCGGGATCCCTCGCACGCCGAGGTAAGCTGCCAGCTCGTCGCGCGATTTGCCAAGAGAGGCCGGTATGAGAATCGAATACTGATGGAAAATGTGCACGCAGCCCGGCATAATGTGGGGAGGGATTACATTCGTACTCGCCAATCGTTCAGTATAGGCGAGCGCAAGCTCCTGTCGGCGCCGGTTCCAATCGTCCAGATATTTCAACTTCACCTTCAGAATCGCTGCCTGGAGAGTATCGAGGCGACTGTTTACCCCGACGAGCTCGTGGTAGTACTTCTTACGTGCACCGTGGAGCGTGATCATGCGAGCTTTCTCAGCCAGCGCCTCGTCGCTCGTTACGATCATCCCCCCATCTCCGTAGGCGCCGAGGTTCTTGCTCGGGAAGAAGCTAAAACAGCCGAATTCGCCGAACGTGCCGACTTTTTTCTCTCTGTATTCTGCACCAAAGGCCTGGGCAGCATCCTCGATCACTTTCAGACCATGCTTCTTAGCAATCTCCATAATCGGATCCATATCCGCTGATTGCCCGAAGAGGTGCACAGGAATGATCGCTCTCGTCTTCGCAGTGATTGCCACCTCAAGTTTTGAGGGATCAATGTTAAAGGTGCGACCGTCGATGTCTACATAGACTGGACGAGCTCCGAGTATTGCGATGGTTTCAGCCGTGGCCACAAATGAGAAGGGCGAGGTAATGACTTCATCCCCCGGGCCAATACTCAGCGCCATCATCGCAACCTGCAGCGCATCGGTACCGGAAGCGCATCCAATGGCGTACTTCACGCCCAAGTATCTTGCCACCTCGGCCTCGAATTCTCCGACTTCTCTCCCCATGATGAACTGGGCAGACTCCAGGGCACGCTTCATCGCCTCATCAATTTCCGGTTTGATGCTTTCATACTGGCCGTACAGGTCCACCAGTTTGATTTTCTTTCTCGGGTTCAAACGCTCAGTGTCCTTTCCCAAGGAGGATGACGTATAATGTCGCGAGGAGGATTTTCATATCCATCCGCAGGGACATGTTCTCGATGTAGAAGAGATCGTACCTGAGTTTCGTGCGGACGTCTTCCACGGATTCATCGTACTTGTACTTCACCTGTGCCCAACCAGTCAACCCGGGTCTCACCTTTAGTCGGCGGTGGTAGATGGGAATCTCCTGCGATAACTGCTCCACGAAGAACGGCCGCTCCGGACGAGGTCCCACGAGGCTCATGTCTCCTTTCAACACATTGATCAACTGAGGGATTTCATCAAAGTGCGGCTTGCGAATTATTCGGCCGATCTTCGTCACGCGCGGATCGCGCCGGTTTGCCCAGACGGGACCTGAGTCCTTTTCCGCTTCGTGGTACATCGACCGGAACTTAATCATCCTAAAGTGCTTCCCGTCTTTGCCAACTCGATCCTGAACATAAAAAAGGGGCCCTTTCGACTCTAGCTTGATGAAGAGGGCAATTATCACCCAGAGCGGGGAAAAGACCAGAAGAATTAGGAGCGAGACCGTAATGTCGATCAGGCGCTTGGCGCTCTGCTCCCACGCTGGCATCAGTTGGGGCATGATCTCAATCAGTGGGAAGCCATAGATCTGGTTCGTTCTAGCCTGTCCACTGATGATATCGTAGAGGTCGGGGAGGATTTTCAAGCCTAGCTGATGTGAATTACACCGTTCAACGACATCCAGCAATCGATCATGTTCCGACGAATCAAGGGCGATCAGCACCTCCTTCACTGCGTGGCTCGCTATTACTTCTCTCAAGTTATCCAGATTCCCCAGGACTGGCACTCCTGCGTATTCACCACCCTGTTTCGATTTGTCGGCCCGGATAAAGCCGATGACGTGGTAGCCGAGAGCCGGATATTTCTTAACCATGTCGAACAGTTCACGAGCCTTGTCGCTCCATCCCACGATCAGTGACTCTCGAAGTCCAATTCCTGCCTCGAGCAGTCGACGCTGAAAACTTCGGACGCCCATCCGACCGATCCCGACAAGCGCCAGTAACAGAACCCAGTACAGGCCGATAAGCACCCTCGAATGGACAGGAGAACTCGTTGCCGCGTCGTCGATGAAGACAGCAAAGAAGAGGACGAGAACGCCGAAGGTGAGCGTCTTGAAAAGGGTCGCAAACTCATCGAGGCGGGATTTTGCATACCAGGATCGATACAATCCAAAGAAGAAAAACAATACTAACCAATAGAAATAGATGACGAGCATTGGAATCCAGAGCTCCGGTATCGGTGTAAAGACAGAAATCCATCCGCTCCGGATCCGGACGTAGTAGTACAGGAGCCAGGCGCCATTGATTGTGAGGAAGTCAATGAGGAAGAGGATGATTTTTTCTTTTGATTTGGACATAGCCGTCGAAAGATATTCTTCCGTGATACTTCCAGTATAAATAAAAGACGCCCTTCAGGTGCTTTAACGAGAGGGTCGAGAAATAATTCCGTTTCGTTAGTCGCTGCTCGTAGTGAATGATCTTCGTGAAGGGGTAATAATAGACCTTCCAGCCGTGCCGATAAACCCGGAGGCAGAAATCCACGTCCTCCGGTCCATAAAAAATGTTTTCATCCAGGAGACCCACCTCTTCAAGCGTCTCCCGCCTGATCATCTGGCACGCACCAATGACGTAATCAACTTCGCGGATCTCATCATGACCCCAATCAGACATCGTGTGGGAGCGAAGTGATTTGCTGTTCCGGGCCAACGGCAGAAACTCCAGCCGCCTCATAATCTGAGCTGAGATGGTTGGGAAGCGGCGGGCGTTGAGTTGTAAATCTCCATTGCCGTACACCAGTTTGCACCCACACACACCTGCATCTGGAGTCTGCTCCATGAAGTCGAACATGCTCTTCAGTGAATTCTCCACGAGTAGCATGTCGGCATCGAGAAGCTGAATGTACCGGCCTCGGGCTATCTTCATCGCCTGGTTCCGTGCTGCCGCCACGCCGCGATTGACCGGGTTCAGGATTAGGTGAACATCGGGAAACTCAGACTTAATAAGCTCGGCCGTCCCATCTTCGGAATGATTGTCAACAACGATAATCTCGAAGCCGATGCCCTTCGTGCACTCCTGGATGGATCTGAGCAGGTCACGGACCAAGTCTCTCATCTTCCAGGTAATGATGATGAGGGATAGATCGACGATGCCGCCGGCAGGAGCTCCGCTCTTAGACAAGTGTAAGATCTCGACCTGACTCATTTCCAGCAAATCGCTCAACCGCTTAGTTTCGAGGGATGTCGTCGGTCATGCTTTGCCTATCATCCTCTAGCGATCTTCGCTTTGAAGTAGAAGGAGATCAGGTGTTCAAGCAGAAGATGGAGGGGTTCAACCACTTCATATTTTGTCGAAGAGAACGTCACATGCGCTTTCACGATCTTCTTCAGCTTCCCCCCTCCAAATCCGATGAAGGCTACCGTCGTAGCCCCCTTTGACTTGGCATACTCAGCGGCTTTCAGAATATTCTCAGAGTTTCCAGAACCGGTGATGAGAATAAGAACATCTCCCTCCTCCAACAGATTTCGCAGCTGTTCAGTGAAAAGCTCTTGGTACCCGAGGTCATTTCCAATCGCTGTCATCAGCGGTATATTATCGTTCAGACTCATCACCCTGAAGCGAGGCTTCTGGTCCGACGCTGTGCCTTTTCCTAAATCGCATGCGAAATGTGACGCAGTAGAGGCACTCCCACCGTTTCCGACGATAAATATTTGTTTCCTCTTTCGATAAGCATCCTCAATGACACTGACGACTTGTTCGAGATCCCTCAAGGGGAGTTCATCCAGGGCTTCTCTGATCTCTTTCAAGTATCCGAGGGCATATTCCCTCAACGTGAGGGATTTGTTGTCTCTCTGAGTCATATCTTCCATGTATCTCTCCTCATGTTGAGGATTACTTTGCTCCCGTCCCTCTCCAAACGAAAAGGCATTTCCCGATAACCCCGAAGAGCGCTCCGAACCTGTTCTTGTTTCTCGGGAGTACAATAAAGGAGGAGGAAACCTCCTCCACCAGCTCCAGCAATTTTTCCACCGAGTGCTCCAGCTTCGATTGCCGTCTGGTACATTTTTTCGATCTCTGTGTCCGTAATAGAATTGGCTAATCTTCTCTTTAGTCGCCATCCCTTATCAAGGACTTGTCCGAGCCTGTCGAAATCCCCTTCCCGAAAGATCTGCTCGGTCTCGGCGACCTGCATTTTGATATCATTGAGTGTCTCTAAAGTGTCGGGGATATTTCTTTGCTGTTCGGTTAGAATGTCTGTGGAACTCCTTGTTCTGTTAGTATAGAAAAGGAGGAGATTCATGTTCAGTATGCGTCTTCCCTCTTCGGAAAGCTCTAGCCTCTCTGTAGTGACACTTCCGTCCTTATTGAAAGTGAATTTCCTCAGATTGCCATAGGCAGCGATGTATTGATCTTGTTTGCCAATTGGCTTCTTTAGAATATCGATCTCAATTTCACAAGCTTCACTCGCCAACCTCTCTGAGGATACCAATTCTCCCTGGTAAGCGTAGAAAGCGTTCAAGAGGCCAACGGTGAGGCTGCTGGAAGACCCAAGCCCCGATCCTTCAGACGGTATATCGGCCACCGTAATCACCTCGATTCCTTTCTGGAGGCCAGTCTTCCTCATTGCTTCGCGGATTAGCTCGTGTTGTATTTCATCAACACTTTGCACGATCTCCTTCTTAGTCCACGAGAGAACGATCTTCTCATCGAATCGTTCCTTCACAATCACATATATATACTTGTCAATCGGCGTACTAATCACAGCACCGCCATTAAGCCTGTAGTACTGCTCGAAGTCTGTCCCTCCGCCTACCAAGCTGATCCGTAAGGGAGTCTGCGTAATGAGCATTTTACCGTGAAGAGTTACAGCAGCAATGATCTCGCGTCAACTTGGGCTTTCTTGTAGTTCTTCCAGGTGCCGACGTCGATCAAATAGTCCTGCACAAGATAGCCATACATTCTGCCCACCAACCGCGGCAAGACATCATATCCAAGATCGATGAAATCTTGATCTGGGAAAGCTGGCAGAATTAAAGGCGATGCCACATAGATGCCTGCATTTGCCAGATTCGATGTAGGATTTGCTGGCTTCTCGACAAAGCTGATAACACGACCAGTGTGATCCAGTTCCGCAATTCCGCATGATTCGGGAGTATCACTCGGAAACAACCCGATGGTGAGAATTTCACCATGACTCAGGTGAAATGCAAGGAGCTTTTGAAGATTTGCGTTCGTCAGGTTATCTGCGAAGAAAATAAAAAAGCAGTTTTCATCTTTGATAAACTCTTGGTTTGCCTTGATCGTGCCTCCAGAACCAAGGAGTTTGTCCTCATATGTCAAGTGAATCTTGACCGGAAAACAATTCGTGCGGATGAATTGCTCCACTTGCTCGCGAAAGCGATGGACATTCACCAAGACGTCAGAAACTCCATGTTTCTCACACAACTTCAGCCAATAGTACATCAGTGGCCTGCCGTTGATCGGTACTAAACACTTCGGGACGCTATCTGTTAGAGGTTTTAGCCTTGTCCCCAATCCAGCGGCGAGCAAGAATGCCTTCATATGCAGTCCCCGTTACTTTAGAGAGTTCTGGAAGAACTCCGAGAGCTTTATCTTTATGTCCGAAACAGCAGAAGCAAAGATCAATTGATTTCCTCCAGAATTTACATTATTCTTTGGAGGAGATCCTAGCATGGGAAGCGATCTGACATCTCCGGATTATTGGCAACAAAGACAAAGCAAACTCAAAGCTCCAAAGGACAAAGGGGCAATGAAAGATCTCTTAGATTCTGTTGAGCCGCTCCTTCGCGAATACAAGGGACAGCGTTGGCTGGAGCTAGGATGTAGTCCAGGGCATTTTTCAAGTTTGCTGTACCGTAGGATTCCATTCAAACCATTCGGGGTAGATTTCTCACCTGAAGCGCAGCTTTATGTAAACACCATGGCGCAGCATGCGGGTGCACACGCTACACTCTTCCAAGCTGACCTTCGCGATTTTGCTACAACAGAACTCTATGATGTTGTAATGAGCTTTGGTCTGATCGAGCATTTCAGCAACCCCGCAGAGATTTTAGAGCACCATTATCGTCTGTGCAGGAAAGGTGGTTTGCTGGTGGTCAGCATACCACACCTCAGGTTCCTTCAATGGACCTACCACTTTCTCTTTGATCGTAAGGATCTCGCCGTGCATAATGTAGCAATGATGAACCTGAGAACGTTTCAGACCTTTTCACAAGTTAAGAATATGGAGACCATCCTGTTACGGCACGTTGGAAGAATAAACTTTTGGAATGTTGATGAGTCAGGGCCTCGAGCGATCGCGCTCCTAAGAAAAGTGGCGAGTTTGGCCATAAGAGTCTTGGTGAATCTCATTTTGACAAACGTTCTTCCAGGTGACAAGAAAATCTATGCTCCATGGATTGTATTCGTAGCACGAAAAGTTTGATACAAGCCGCCTCCGCGTTGAGTTAACCGGGAACTAGCTTCTTGCTGAGTGTCCCTTCAGAGATATTCTCATAAATACTCTCATATTGTCTAGGCATTCGGTCTCTTGGGGAATACTTTTGTGCTACGAGATCAAAAGCATTTCTCTTGATGTGATTAAGTTCCACGGCGTTCCGATATACAGTCTCAACTATTGAAGCTGCCTTCTCGTAATCCCCTGCGCGGAAAAGCCACCCAGTCTCCCCCTCCCTCACGATGTCCTGAACGCTTCCTACATTCGCGGCGACAACGAACCTTCCCGCGGCCATCGCTTCCAGTAATACGGCCGGCAAGCCCTCAAACCTCGAGGTAAACAAGAACACATCCATCGCACGGAGGAGTTTTGGAATTGCATCCGAGTCCTTATGACCCGTGATAATGAACCTATCTGAAAGCCCCAACTTGTTTGCCAAGCGCCTTGTGTTCTCTCGAGCATCTCCGTCACCTATCCAGAAAAAATACGCCTTCTGGATTCGAGAATTCAAAATGGCCGCCGCTCTGAGAAACGTCTCCGGATCTTTCTGATAGGTAACCCTTCCGATCATTCCAACGACGAAGG
>JBBIJH010000060.1:0-14140 GCA_037446075.1 Ignavibacteriales bacterium | reverse complement strand
AACTGTGCGTTCTTTCCCATCAACTGTGAGACGCTTCCTCCAGATACTGTTGCGAAGATGATTCTTGGATCAGAAGAGAATGCCCCGGTTGGCAAAGTTATACGACCCGGAGCAATTGAAGAGGCTGAAGGTGGAACGATCTTTCTTGAAGAGGTTGGGGTCCTGCCGTTTACCGTTCAGAAGCAAGTAGCTAGGGCAATCCGAAATCAACGCTTCCGCCGGGTCGGCGGTCAAGAGATGCACCGCTGCAATGTGCGAGTCATCGCAACCTTGAGCAGAAAGCTCACAGGGGGGGATAAGAAAGACCCCATCCCTGAAGAATTCCGTCACTCTATTAGCCCGATCAAGGTAAACCTTCCCCCGCTAAGAGAGCGCTATCAGGATATTCCGTATTTGATTGAAAGTTTTCTTCTCCAGTTGAACCGCCACCGCGAAAGGGCGACTGTAACCGTCAGCCCGGATGCTCTACAACGCTGTATGGAGTACGATTGGCCGGGGAACGTCCGGCAGCTAAAGAATGCTGTAGAATACGCCTCAGCGATATGCGAAGACCACGTCATTCGGGTTGAGCATTTGCCGTTCTATGTCCAAGTGAGTGAATGTGGAGGGACCCCCAATGCTTGTCACACCAAGAGCCTGCCACTCTCTGCTGATAGAGCCCAAGAGAACGCCAGAGGCTCAGTGGCAGAGTTGAGCGACAAAAGGAAGCTGGGCGAATGACAATCTACTACTTGCTCATAGCCTTCTTGGTTCCGTTTGCAATCTCCGTGCTAATCACTCCGGGGGTGAGATGGTTTGCCCAGCGCCTCGGGGCGCTCGATGAACCCAACGAGCGGAAAGTCCATAAGGTACCTGTTCCTCGGCTCGGTGGAGTCGCTATCTATGCGAGCTTTTTTGTCTCCGTCGGTTTATTTAAGCTACTCGGTAATGAAACCTTTGGAAGTCTTATCTCACTCGGGCCAGACAAAGGGCTGATGCTGACGACTGCATTCGTGCTTGTCCTCGCACTGGGGATTTTCGATGACCTACGATCCCGCACCCCTGCCCAAAAAGTCTTTGGTCAACTCTTGGCGGCTACCCTTATTTACTTGGCTGGCTACCGAATCTCGAACATTACGAACCCCCTAGGGAGTGGACTTCTCAACTTAGGTATTCTCGATTACCCGGTCACTGTTTTATGGGTTGTGGGAATAACAAACGCCTTCAACCTTATTGATGGTTTAGACGGGCTTGCGGCGGGCGTTGCGGCTATTGCATCTTTCACCATCTGTGGCGTTTCGTTCTTGACAGATGAAATCTCAACAGGTCTACTGGTGCTTGTGTTAGCTGGGTCGGTCTTGGGTTTCCTCCCTTACAACTTCAATCCTGCTAGAATCTTCTTAGGAGATTCAGGCAGTTTGTTCCTAGGATTTGCGCTTGCGGTATTCTCGATGCAGAGTTCCACGAAAGGTTCTACAGCTCTAGCGATCTTGGTGCCTATTCTCTCACTGGGCTTACCAATCATGGACACCCTGCTGGCAATGGTTCGCCGTCTGCTCGGTTCGCTTCTGCCCGCACGGGTGAAATCCATCTCCTTTCTCCGTAAGCTGGCTTCTATGTTCTTGCCAGATAGTGCACATATCCATCATCGACTCATTGCCAGAGGGCTGTCGCACCGAAAGGCGGTTGTTCTTCTCTACATTATATCATGTGCGTTTGGGGTCGGTGCCTTCGTCATCACGACGGGAAATAAGTACGAGGCTTCCCTCGTCGTCTTGGCGTTAGCGGTGGCTTCGATCATCGGTGTACGTCAACTTCATTACAAAGAATTGGCGGTGCTCCGCAACGGGACCCTGCTTCCGCTTTACCAGATGCCCATTATGACCCGGAGCTTCTTTCGAGGTTTTCTGGATCTCGCCTGTATCGCCTTTGCTTATGCGACCGCTTATCTTTTTGCATATCATGGCCGAGCATCGTTGCTGCTAGAACCGGAGTTTATTAGAAACGCCGGGATCGTTTCCGGGCTCCAGCTCTTGGTATTCTACCTCTCGGGAATTTACAAAGGATCCTTCAGGTATACGGGATTGGCTGACGCATTGAAAATACTCAAAGCGGTTGCTCTCTCCGTCATCTTGGCCGCAGTTGCATTCGGCCTCCACCCACAAGGGCGCAGTGCGTTTGGGATGTCTATAGCCTTGGTCGACTTCTATCTCCTGCTATCTTTGCTCGTCGCTTCCCGCTTTTCATTCTATGTGCTTGATCACCTCTTCCGTCGAGAAAATGGGAACGGAGGAAAACCAGTGGTCATTTATGGGGCAGGTGCAAATGGCTTGTCGACTCTGGAGTATCTGCTTGACCATGATCGTTTGAATCTCACACCAGTGGGTTTCCTTGACGATGCTCCGGAGTTAGAAGGTAAACAGCTAGATGGCTACCCGATCTTCGGAGGACACTGGAAAATCCCGAAGGTCTGTCGTCAATACAAAGTTGAGGAGGTGATTGTCTCATGCAAGAAGCTAAGCCCACAAGTCTTGTTAAGACTAAAGATAGCAGCTAGGGAGCAGGGCATTAAACTGAGAAAACTTCAGGTGGACCTTGTGGATTTTCCTCTTGAGGCCGAATCGGCACCGACGCCCCTCTCGGCCCTGAGATTGAAAAGGGGAGCACCAACTCAGCCCGAGGATGAAGAAGGGGTACACGTACTTAAGTAAACGTTGATCCAGAAATCGATAACGCAGTTCGCTCTGAAAGGAAAAAAGCGGGAGTCTTCCATCCATGTACATCTTAGGAATATCGTGCTTTTATCATGACGCTGCAGCTGCCCTTGTAAAAGATGGAGACATCCTTGCCGCAGCCCAAGAAGAGCGATTCACTCGGAAAAAACACGATTTTAATTTTCCCACTCATGCGATCCAGTACTGCTTGCAAGAGGCGAAAATCACTGCGCGAGATCTAGATTACGTGGCGTTTACGATAAGCCACTTATCAAATTCGAGCGGATTCTAGAGACATATTTTAGCTACGCTCCGATTGGCTTCAAATCATTCCTTATGGCAATTCCGCTGTGGCTCAGGGAGAAGCTCTGGATTCCAGATCTGATCAGGAAAGAATTGGGTTATGATGGCAAGATTCTTTTCACCGAACATCACGAGTCCCACGCAGCGTCGGCATTCTATCCCTCGCCCTACGAAAAGGCGGCATTCCTGACGATGGACGGGGTCGGGGAATGGGCAACGACAAGCTATGGCATTGGGGATGGCAACAGGCTTGAAATGTTAGGGGAGATGAACTTTCCCCACTCCCTTGGGCTCCTTTATTCAGCTTTCACGTACTTCACCGGCTTCAAGGTGAATTCAGCTGAGTACAAGGTCATGGGCCTCGCGCCATATGGTGAGCCAAAGTATGTCGATGTCATTCTGAAAGAGTTAATAGACTTGAAGGAAGACGGGTCTTTCAAAATGAACATGACGTATTTTGACTACTGTGCTGGTTTAACGATGACAAACGGTCGATTTGCAAAGCTGTTCGGGGGCCCGCCACGGCGACCGGAGTCGAAATTGACACAGAGAGAGATGGACCTTGCTCGATCGCTTCAGGATGTCACCGAAGAGATCATGCTTCGAATGTCCCGCCACGTCTTCAGAGAAACAGGCCAAAGGAACCTCGTCCTAGCGGGAGGAGTAGCATTGAACTGTGTTGGGAATGGACGCATTCTTCGTGAAGGGCCCTTCGAGAACATCTGGATCCAACCGGCTGCAGGCGATGCCGGTGGAGCTCTGGGTGCTGCTCTTTTCGTTTGGTACGGCTACCTCGGGAATCAGCGCAGGGCGGATGGCAAGCATGACATGCAAAAAGGTTCGTACTTGGGGCCAGAGTACTCTGATGAATACATTCAGCGTTTTCTCGAGAACAACAACATCAAATATCAAAAAATCCCACGCGATGAAATTCCCAGGACTGTTGCTGAGTTGATTGCCCAGGAGAATGTCATCGGTTGGTTCGAAGGGCGAATGGAATTCGGTCCTCGGGCCTTGGGCGCTCGCAGCATCATTGGGGATGCCCGTTCAAAGAACATGCAAGCGGTGATGAACTTAAAGATCAAGTTCCGGGAGTCCTTTCGGCCATTTGCTCCAACAGTCTTGAGGGAGAAGGTATCGGAATATTTTGAGCTGGATAGAGAAAGCCCCTACATGCTCTTAGTGGCCCCTGTGGTGAAAGAAAAGAGGATACCAATGACCCCAGAACAGGAGGCACTCTTTGGCATCGACAAGCTAAACGTCCCTCGTTCTGAAGTTCCGGCAATCACCCACGTAGACTACTCAGCAAGGGTCCAGACGATTGAACGGAAGGACCATCCGTTGTACTACGATATGGTCCATGAATTCTATAAGATGACCGGTTGTCCCGTGATCATCAACACCTCATTCAACGTGAGAGGGGAACCCATTGTTTGCCGCCCCGAAGAGGCCTACACTTGCTTCATGCGAACGAACATGGATTACTTGATCATGGGAAGCTTCCTCCTTGACAAAAAGGAACAGCGCCCCCTCGAGCACGATGTCGATTGGCGAAAAGAGTTCGAGCTTGACTGAGGAGGCATGATGAAACACATTAACTCGGCGTCGAGAGACGTACGAAAATTTGGTCTGACGTTCTCCATCCTATGCTTTGGGGTTGCTGTATTCTTTTTCTACAAGGGTAGCTCGGCGTGGATCCCATTCCTCGGTGGATCATTGTTTTTTCTTTCTACTGGTTTGTGGGCTCATCCAGTCCTGAAGCCGATCTACGTAGGGTGGATGTCGTTTGCCTTTGCATTGGGGTGGATCAACACACGGATTATCCTTGGCTTGGTGTTCTTTCTGATCTTCACTCCAGCTGGTCTCGTCATCCGGATGCTTGGAAAGGATCCACTGCGCTTACGGTTCGACAGGCAAGCTCGCTCTTATTGGGTTAAACGAAAAGCTCAGGGATTTAACAAAAAGAGATATGAGCAGCTATTCTGAACTCTGACAATAACCTTCAGGAGCTATCAAATGGGAATGTTCCGGCGGTTCTCGATCTTCGCTCAACTATGGCAATTTATGCGGGTGAGGAAGAAGTGGTGGCTAGGTCCGATCGTTGTAATGCTGGTCATGCTTGGCCTCCTTCTTGTTTTCACCCAAGGATCTGCATTGGCACCATTCATCTACACGCTCTTCTAGAAAAAACGATCGATAGCCAGCGTAGAGACTTCGTGTGTGAGACTTCAACAGTACCACACAGGCTGGATAGATCGCAAAGAGATGATATAACGGGTCTGGAAAGCTTGAAGAAGAACGTTGAGATAAACAAATCCGATACACCAGGCTGAAGTAGGGACTGGCCAACATGAAGGCACAGTTGATCCTTGAAGATGGCATTTCCTTTGGTGGAGAACAGTTCGGCGCACCGGTATCAGTAGCGGGGGAGGTGGTCTTCAACACCGGCATGGTTGGATATCCCGAAGCCATGACGGATCCCTCTTATCGTGGTCAGATACTAGTATTTACTTACCCTCTAATTGGAAATTATGGCATCCCAGTCAATGGCAAGCTGAAGCGGCGTTCATTTGCCAACGACATTTCCCCTTTTTTCGAGAGCGATACCATCCACGTCAGAGGTATCATAATCTCTAGCCTCTCCCTCACTTACAGTCACTGGTCCGCTATCGACTCCCTCGACACATGGATGGAAGCATATAACATCCCGGGAATATCAGGCGTCGACACCCGAGCTTTGACGAAGAGGCTGCGATCAAAAGGGTGTATGCTGGGGAAAATAATCATTGCTGACAAGGACGTAGAGTGGGATGACCCCAACAAGCGTAATCTAGTGGCCGAGGTGAGCGTGCCTGAGCCTCGAAGCTATACTGGGAAAGGTGGGAAAAGAATCGTTCTGGTAGACTTTGGCTGCAAGAACAATATTCTTCGAAGTCTGCTTGCAAGAGGGTTTGATGTGTTCAGAGTGCCCTGGGATTACGATTGGTCACAAGAAGAAGCAGACGGTGTCGTCTTGTCGAATGGGCCTGGTGACCCAAAAATGTCTACAGTTGCCATCGAGAATATTCGGAAGGGGCTTGAACGAAATATCCCCATCCTGGGGATTTGCTTAGGACACCAACTCCTGGCCTTAGCAGCGGGGGGAGATACTTATAAGTTAAAGTACGGCCATCGGGGACAAAACCAACCCTGTGTAGAGGTAGGCTCACGGCGGTGTATCATAACGTCGCAAAACCACGGGTACGCGGTGAACGAGCTAAGTTTGAACTCTGACTGGAAGCCATGGTTCTTCAATGCCAACGACGGTACGAACGAAGGTCTCCGACATCGTCACAGACCCATTTTCTCTGTTCAGTTTCACCCTGAAGCCAGTCCCGGACCAGTGGATACGGAATATCTTTTTGATATGTTTGCCGAATCGCTCGAACATGCCTGACAAGATCAAAAAAGTATTGGTCCTTGGTAGTGGCGCCCTGAAGATCGGTGAGGCGGGCGAATTCGACTACTCTGGCAGCCAAGCACTAAAGGCATTGAAGGAAGAGGGGATCTTCACCATCCTCATCAACCCGAATATTGCCACGATCCAGACATCGGAGGACCTCGCTGACAAAGTATACCTTCTGCCTGTTAACGCCGATTTCGTCGAACGGGTCATTGAACAGGATAGACCGGATGGCATCCTCGTCGGGTTTGGTGGACAGACAGCGTTGAACTGCGCGTTAGAGCTGGCCGACAGATGCAGCCTACAAAAATATGGCGTCCAGGTCTTGGGCACTCCAATTCAAACAATCCGCGATACAGAAGATCGACAGTTGTTTGTAGAGCGATTGAGAGAGATCAACTTGGATACCCCGCGCTCGCAAGCGGTGAGAAACGTGGAAGAGGCCAAGCGCGTTGCCAGTGAGATCGGGTATCCGATCATGGTGCGTATTGCCTTCGCCCTCGGTGGCCTTGGCTCGGGCATGTGTTCTAACGAAGTGGAACTCGTAGAGCGGGCGAAAAAGGCTTTTGCTCACTCTCCCCAAATCCTCATCGAAGAATACCTCGAGGGCTGGAAGGAGGTCGAATATGAGGTAGTCAGAGATGAGATGGATAACTGTATCACTGTCTGTAATATGGAAAATTTTGATCCCCTTGGGATCCACACAGGTGAAAGCATCGTTGTTGCTCCCAGCCAAACTCTGAATAACGTTGAGTACCACCGACTGAGGGAACTTTCCATACGGATCATCCGCCATCTGAAAATTGTGGGTGAGTGCAACATTCAGTTTGCCCTCGACCCAAATTCCAGTGTTTACCGAGTCATCGAGGTAAACGCTCGACTCAGTCGCAGTTCCGCTCTCGCATCGAAGGCTACTGGATACCCTCTGGCGTACGTGGCAGCCAAACTCGCCCTCGGGTACAGCCTCACAGAGCTGCGAAATTCGGTCACTCAAACAACGACCGCCTGCTTCGAACCGGCGTTGGACTATGTTGTCGTGAAGATACCTCGTTGGGATCTGAACAAGTTCCGACATGTTGCGAAGGACATTGGCTCGGGAATGAAATCAGTAGGAGAGGTGATGGCCATTGCTCGCAACTTCGAGGAGGCCCTCCAGAAAGCCGTCCGGATGCTCGAAATCGGAATGGATGGATTAGTCGCAACACGAGTCCCTGAGTTCGACGATGTAAAGACCGCACTCACGAAACCGACCCCTGAACGTATCTTTGCAATCGCCCAAGCCTTGAAGAATAAATTCACTGTCGAGCAGGTCCATGAGCTGACTGATATTGATCCCTGGTATCTCCATCGTATCGAACATATTGTTCGGGTTGAAGAACTCCTCGAGACATACAGCGGAGGGCCATGCCCAAAGAACCTGTTGCTGGAGGCTAAGAAAGCTGGATTCTCAGACCGGCAGATTGGTCGAATTCTGGAAATGACGGAGAAAGAGGTGCGGAGATTCAGGCAGAATCTGGGGGTCCGTCCTTTCGTCAAGCAGATCGACACTCAGGCGGCAGAGTACCCGGCGAAAACGAATTATCTTTATCTCACTTACGATGGCCAAGAAGATGACGTCGAATGTGAAGGAGACAAGAATGTCCTTCTTCTCGGCTCTGGGTCATATCGCATTGGCAGTTCAGTAGAATTCGATTGGTGCTGTGTGAATGCCTCCCATTATTTGCGGAGGTTGGGATATTCCTCGGTGTTGCTCAACTACAATCCCGAGACCGTGAGCACCGACTATGACATGTGCGACCGACTCTACTTCGATAACATTGATCTCGAGACGATCCTTGATATTTATGAAAGGGAACACTGCATCGGAGTCATTATCTCCTTCGGCGGTCAGGTACCGAATAACCTCGCCTTGAAACTGCACGAGGCCGGTCTCACCGTTTTGGGAACCTCCCCCCTCGACATCGATCGCGCTGAGAACCGGTACAAATTCTCGTCCCTCTTGGATGAGATCGGCGTCGACCAACCTCCGTGGAGGGAAGCTGGCTCTCTCACAGATGCTATCACCTTCGCCGAGGAGATTGGATATCCCGTTTTGCTCAGACCGTCCTATGTCCTCAGCGGTTCGGCTATGGGGGTCGCTACGAATGAGAAAGAACTCCAGCTATTCTTAAACAGAGCAACAAATGTTTCCCCTGAGCACCCGGTGGTTGTCTCGAAGTTCTTTGAGAACACCAAAGAGATCGAAGCAGACGCCGTTGCCTCACGCGGCAAGATCATAGCGATGGCTGTCATTGAACACGTCGAAAACGCGGGCGTGCATTCGGGCGACGCGACCCTTGTTCTGCCGCCACAGAGGACCTATCTGGAGACGACCCGCAGAATCGAGAAGATTACGGCCAAGATTGCCAGTTCTTTGAATATCACTGGGCCTTTCAATGTTCAGTACCTTGCCCAGGGAACGAATGTGAAAGTCATCGAGTGTAACGTTCGAGCTTCACGCAGCGTGCCATTTGTTTCAAAGGTTTACAAAGAGAATTTCATCGGGCTGGCGGTCAAGACGATGATGGGGAACTCAGTTCAAAAAGTCAATAAATCGCTGCATGACTTGGATTACGTGGGAGTAAAGGCACCACAGTTTTCTTTTACGCGGCTTCAAGGCGCTGACCCAACCGTGGGGGTGGAAATGGCCTCCACGGGAGAGGTCGGATGTCTCGGTGATGATTTCGAAGAGGCATTCTTGAAGTCGCTGCTTGCGGTCGGATTCAGATTTCCTCTCAAGCGAGTCCTTTTGTCAACAGGGCCGTTGATAGACAAAGTCGCTTTTGTCGAAAGTGCTCGGCTCTTGCAAAACTTAGGAGTAGAATTCTTCGCGACCCGCGGCACTGCTGATTTTCTTGCTCAATATGATATCGGAACAACGGCCGTTCACTGGCCTCTGGAGAACATGTCTCCGAACGCGGCTGAACTCATTGAACAGAGAGCTATCGATCTGGTTATCAACATCCCAAAGAACTATCAGGAGATGGAACTAACGAACGATTATCATATCCGGCGAAAAGCCGTCGACTTTGGAATTCCTTTGATTACAAATATCCAGCTAGCGAACCGCTTGGCTGAGGCGCTATCAAGAAAAGATCTCAATGACCTGAAGATTAAGGAACTGCAGGCTTACTAACTTAAACAGGATACGCCATTGTACGGCAGAGACTCCATCGATACTAATCCGGAAACTTCGCCTTGATGAAAAGGTTACTAAAGAATCTTGCTCTCTTGTGTGTGAGCGTCGTCGTTGGATTAATCGCTGCGGAATTGATTGTCCGCGTCGTCGCTCCACAGCGCCCTGATTCCGTTCGGCCATTATATGAACCCGATGATTATCTTGTCTTCAAGCTGAGAAAAAATCTCGCACTCATCTACTCACAGTTCGAATTTGTAGTAGCTGAATCAACGAATAGCATCGGCCTGCGAGACAGGGAGGTCGGCCCCAAGGCCCCGGGGAGGTATCGCATTCTTGGACTCGGAGATTCTGACAGTTATGCCAACGGCGTTAATCTCAAAGATACCTACTGGAAACAGCTCGAACACTGCCTGAACGGATCCTTGACGCACTCCGTCGAAGTAATCAATTGTGCAGTCCCAGCATATAGCTTGCTGCAGGAAATTCGTTTCCTGAAGAAATATGGTGTTGGATTGCAGCCAGATGCTGTCATCGTTGGCTTTTATTGTGGCAACGACTTCACCGATTCCTATGAGCTGTTTGATGAAGAGGGTAGGCCAAGAGTGCGCGTCAGTGAGAACGGGTTCCTTGTCTCGGAAAAGCCCGGTGATAAGATCTACCGTGGATCGGGTCTCAGGGGAAAATTGCTTCCCGTCCGAACGTTCTTAGCTACTCGCTCGCAGCTCTACATCTTCTTACGGAACAGGCTCTCAGAGCTACTTGCGCGTGTGGGCCTTCGGTCGGTACCGCCCCCACCGGATTTTTGCGCAAAGGAGTTCCCTAAAACTGTTCAGAAAGGCTGGGACTTGGATCAACGTCTGCTCCTTGAATTGAAAAATTTTGTTCAGGAACACCACATGCGATTAATAGTTGTGATCCTCCCTGAAAGCTATCAGGTATACGAGAGCGCCTGGAACCGTTATTTGCAGACATTTAAGATTGATCCGAACCTCTATGATCTTGAGAAGCCACAAAAGCTCTTGGCGGAATTCTTCACCAAGCACGAGATTGAATTCGTTGACGTTCTCTCCGCGATGCGCTCAGCTGCGAAGGATACGCGGGTTATATATCCTATCGACGCTCACATGACTCCTGCCGGCCACCAAGTTGTTGCAAAGATGTTGTGTGAATACCTTTCCAGAAATCCGGTGGTGGCATCAAGTGGCAGCAGGTAACAAGAAGGGAGGATGAACAGATGGATCTGGGATTGCCAAAGCTGGCGTCAAAGAGAACGGCTTGGTTGCAGCGAAGTTAAGACTGGTTTGATCATTCCGTGAAGAATGAGACACTTGGATACCAAGAAAAAATATCGCTTTCTGTTCGTCATGGAGATGTCTGAGGGGCTCGCGACGGTATACAAGAATCTCCGGAAGGCTATTGGCGGGATGCATGACATCGATGCAACATGGCTGCCGGTCGAGCTGAATCCGGCGGAACTGGTTGCGGGGATGCCTCTTGCAAAGATCCCCCCTTTTTCAACGAGCTGGTCGCTGCAGCGTGGACTTCTGACCCGATCTTATGTTCATTCCATGGAAAAGTCTGGAAGCTTGTTTGATGCGGCCTTTTTCAACACTACGGCTCCCGCGTTCTTTTTGAAGCAATTCAGGCGTCGGGTTCCATGCGTCGACGCATTGGATTCCACCCCGATCGTATTGGCAAGATACGGATATAACAGACCTCGCGCCACCGGGAATCTTTTCGTGAATCAATTCAGGCACAGGCTTATCCAAAATGTGTTCAATGGCGCAATGTACTTGCTGCCGTGGTCAAGGTTCGCTAAGGAATCCCTGGTCACCGATTATGGGATCCCTGAGGAGAAGATTTCCATCGTCCCCCCAGGGATCGATCTTAGCATTTGGTCCTGTGATTCGAAAAGCTCACCAGAAGCCCGAAGATCTGCTGGCAAAACCACGGTGCTCTTCGTAGGTGGAAACTTTGCCAGGAAGGGGGGAGACTTGTTGTTGAAGATTGCAAAGAGAGAGGAATTCGAGAAACATGAGTTCCATTTTGTGACAAAAGGCTTTAGCGGTCCAGACGGCCGCAACATTTTTGTCCACGATAATCTTGAGCCGAACAGCGAGACATTAATTTCGCTCTACAGGCAAGCCGATATTTTTGTTCTCCCTACTCGATCAGATGTGTTTTCTCTTGCATGTATAGAAGCGATGGCAATGGGGTTGCCCGTGATCACAACAAACGTCGGTGGCATCGGCGAGATAGTTGTTGACGGAGAAAACGGTTTCATTGTTCCGGTAGACGATGAGTGGGCTCTGCTTGAACGACTGCGGGTGCTCCTCGGGAACGCGGAACTACGAACACGGCTCGGGAAGAATGGCAGGCAATTGGTGGAGTCAAAGTTTAACCTGGAGATCATGGCTAAATCCGTCATTCACTTTCTTATTAAAGCTGCAACTTCTAAACATGAAGGAAGTGGCTAAGAAAGCCTCAGGAGAAAATCGGGGCGCTGTGAATCTCGTCTCGCTTGCTCAGGGAAGGGAGCGGGAAGATCGAAATCCTAAGCTTGAGCAAGATCTACTCGAGACCCAAGCTAAGGCGAGTTCCTCTCTCCCCCTTGTATCCGTCATCATCCCGGCATACAATGCCGAGAAGTTCATCGCGCGTACGTTGGATTCTGTTCTTTCACAGACCTACAGGAATATTGAAGTGCTCGTTGTCAACGATGGATCAACGGATCGGACCGTTGAGATCGTAGAGTCTTTTGCCCGGAAGGATCGTCGGATCAGAGTCGTGCATCAACCAAACCTCGGTCTTTCCGCGGCGCGCAATTGCGGTATTAGGTGCGCCAGGGGAGAATACATTGCCCCAATCGATGCTGATGACATCTGGCACCCGGAGAAGACTCAGGCGCAGGTTGACTGCTTTCAGCGCTCCAGCAAATCTGTAGGCCTCGTCTACTCCTGGTCGACCATCATCGACGAGAATGGCAACCCCTTGACGGGCATTGCTCATGAGTACAGCGGTAATGTACTTGCAGATCTACTCTATTCCAACTTTGTCGGAAACGGAAGCAGCCCGATGATCCGCCGCTCCTGCTTTGATGAGTTGGGATACTTCGATGAACGTTTGCGCGCGGCGGAAGACTGGGACATGTACCTGCGGATCGCTGAGCGGTATGAGTTTCAGGTGGTCCCCAAGTTCCATGTCGGCTACACAAAGGTCTTGAGCAGTATGTCAGCAAACTACAACAATCAGGAAAGGTGCATGGCGAGGGTCATGAACAGTTTCGAAAAGACCCATCCCAATATACCGAAAGTGCTCTTTCGATTGTCCAGGAGTCGCACCTCCTTCTACCTTGCCGGTCGCAGCAACGATTCCGGTCGATATGTTGCCTCGCTCTGGTTTCTCCTGAGATGTCTGATACTTGATCCAGTGCGTGTTATCTCTTCTGAGTATCATCTGGCTATGCTAAAGTGCTTCATCCGATTTGTTACAAAGCCGGTCGTCTCGCTCGTGTGGCGAAATCAACTGGTCTGGGGAAAGTTGCACCGGCGTGTGCGGACTAGGGCTAACAAGGGGCCTGCAGTCTGGTGCGAGATGAGAGGAAGCGATTCTGTTCGCCGCCCACGTTTGTACGACAGAATTCATAACTGGAGAATGGCTCGTTTAAAGACTCGCATGGTGGAGAGGGAAACACGTTTATTTTCCGCGCATGGTGGTGGGGTCAGCTAACTGCCTTTCAAGCCGCGGTCTTAAGATTCTCACACACGGACTATTGTGAATTGATTCCATGAGAACAGAAGAGTTAATTATCGAAGCCGGCCACACCGAGAGCCAGTACTGGAAGGATCTCTGGCGTCATCGTGAATTGCTCTACTTTCTGAGCTGGCGAGACATTCTCGTGCGCTACAAGCAGACCTCCATTGGGATCGCATGGGCACTGATCCGCCCATTCCTGACCATGATCGCCTTCTCCCTGCTGTTCGGGAAACTTGCAAGACTGCCTTCGGAAGGTGTGCCCTATCCAATTCTCGTCTTTGCCGGACTCCTTCCTTGGCAATTATTCGCCGGCGCTTTGATGGAGTCGAGCAATAGCATGTTAAAGAATGCGGGGATGATTTCAAAGATTTATTTTCCCCGATTGATTGCACCCCTCAGCGGCACACTTACCAGTCTCGTCGACTTTGCACTCTCTATTCTGATCCTGGGGGGTTTGATGGCTTGGTCCCAAGTAGGTCTAAACTGGCGAATTCTGCTACTTCCCGCTTTTGTGATCATTGCCCTGTCATTCGCATTGGGGTGTGGACTGTGGCTCGGGGCTTTGAACGTGAGGTACCGGGATGTCCAACACGCTATTCCATTCATTGTTCAGATTGGCCTTTACGCTTCCCCAGTCGGTTTCAGCACCCACATCATCCCGGAGCCTTGGCGCTTGATATTTTCACTCAACCCGATGGTGGGGGTCATCGATGGGTTCCGGTGGGCGATTCTCCGGGGTGAGTTTGACCTCTACTGGCCGGGATGTAT
>JBBIJH010000059.1:0-14682 GCA_037446075.1 Ignavibacteriales bacterium | reverse complement strand
CATCGAGCGCAAGCTCGTGGCATACCCGAACATTTCCGAAAGGGGTACAAATGCTTTGATCACTTGAGCGTCCTTTCGTGCATGAAGCCCCTCGATCTTTCCACGACGTGCGTTCAAATCGCCCATCACATCTCCCATATATTCCTCGGGCGTAACCACCTCCACAGCCATGATCGGCTCGAGAAGGACGGGTTCTGCACGCTTCGCCGCAGCCTGGAAGGCCATCGACCCGGCGATTTTGAAAGCCATCTCTGAGGAATCGACCTCATGGTACGAGCCGTCGAAGAGACGAACTTTCACGTCTTCCACTGGATAGCCAGCAAGAACTCCATTACGCATCGCTCCCTGAATCCCCTGCTCTACGGCGGGGATGTACTCCTTCGGGATCACCCCTCCGACGATGTCATTGATGAATTCGAATCCCTTCCCCTTTTGGTTCGGCTCGACCTCTATCCAGACATGACCGTATTGACCCCGACCGCCGCTCTGCCGGACAAACTTGCCTTCCGCTTCAACTTTTTTCCTGATGGTTTCTTTGTACGCAACCTGCGGCCGGCCAACGTTCGCTTCAACGCGAAATTCTCGCTTCATCCGATCGACGATAATTTCCAGATGAAGCTCTCCCATCCCGCTAATGATCGTCTGGCCCGTCTCCTCATTGCTGGAAATCCGGAAGGTCGGATCTTCCTCCGCCAACTTCGATAAAGCTTCACCAAGCTTTTCCTGATCGGCCTTTGTCTTCGGCTCAATTGCGACGGAGATGACGGGATCGGGAAATTCCATTTTCTCCAGGATGATCGGATCCTCTTCGTCGCTGAGCGTATCTCCCGTCCTCGTATGTTTCAGTCCAACGGAAGCAACAATATCTCCAGCGTACGCCTCGTCAATGTCTTCCCGGTGGTTCGCATGCATCATGAGGAGGCGACCGATCCGCTCTTTTCTTTCGCTCGTTGAGTTATACACGTAGCTCCCTGCCTTAATTGTACCTGAGTAGACACGGAAATAAGTCAGCTTCCCGACATAGGGATCCGTCATGATCTTGAAGGCGAGAGCAGAGAACTTTTCCTGATCACTCACTTTCCGACAGACGTGATCCTTCAGGTGAGGATGATGGCCCCACACCTCGCCGTTCCAGAGGTCCAGGGGTGACGGAAGGAAATCCACGACGGCGTCAAGGAGCATTTGGACACCTTTGTTTTTGAACGCCGAGCCGCAAAGGACAGGGATGATGCTCACCTTCAACGTTGCCCGTCGGAGTACGTCTTTAATCTCTTTTTCAGTGATGGGCTTCCCTTCTAGGTACTTTTCAAGCAGAGTGTCGTCTTCATCCGCGACGGCCTCGAGCATCTTCACTCGATACTCGTTTGCCAGTTTCTCCAGATCGTGCGGGATGGGGATGTCTTCCCAGGTTTGTCCGAGAGTGGAGCCGTGATAGATGCGTCCCCGCATCGAGATCAAATCAATCACGCCGGCGAACATATCCCCTTCACCGATCGGCAAGTGGATCGGAACCGCATGCGCTCCCAGGCGATCCTTCAGCATCCGCACGACGTTAAAGAAATCCGCCCCAACGCGATCCATCTTGTTGACGAAGGCGATCCTCGGCACACCGTACTTGTCCGCCTGGCGCCACACTGTCTCAGACTGTGGCTCCACCCCGCCGACGGAGCAGAAGAGGGCGACAGCCCCATCGAGGACCCGAAGAGACCTTTCCACCTCGACCGTGAAATCCACATGCCCGGGTGTATCGATGATATTAATTCGATGGTCGTTCCAGTAACAAGTGGTGGCGGCGCTTGTAATTGTAATGCCGCGTTCCTTCTCTTGTTCCATCCAATCCATCGTAGCGGCACCGTCGTGTACCTCTCCCATGCGATGGAGCTTGCCCGTATAGAACAGGATGCGTTCCGTCGTGGTCGTTTTACCGGCATCGATGTGAGCCATGATGCCGATGTTTCTTGTCCTCTCTAATGAATATGACCTTGGCATCGGATCGAATTTTCCTTTGACCTTACCACTTGAAATGGGCGAATGCCTTGTTCGCTTCCGCCATCTTGTGCGTGTCTTCTTTCTTCTTCACGGCATTGCCTTCGCTATTTGCCGCAGCAATCAATTCTGAGGCAAGCTTCTCAGACATCGATTTCTCTTTCCGATCCCGTGCAGCATTCAAGATCCACCGGATCGCTAGTGCCGTTCCTCGGTCTGGCCGAACCTCGGTGGGCACTTGATACGTTGCACCCCCAACTCGTCGCGCCCTTACCTCTAAGATCGGCTGGACATTCTTCATCGCCTTTCTGAAAACGTCAATGCCCGTTTGTTTCGATCGCTCCTCAATGAGCTTCAACGAGTCGTAGAACGTCCGGCGGGCAAGATGCTTCTTTCCTCTCTTAAGGATCGAATTGATAAATCGAGCCACCAACACATCATTGTACTTTGGATCAGGTGCTATTTGCCTTTTCGGCGCTCTTTTCTTCCTCATGACTTCCTAAGCTTGAACTTCTTTGGGCTTCTTCGCACCATACTTCGAACGCCCTTGTTTTCGATCATTGACACCGGCTGTATCAAGTGTCCCCCGGATGATATGGTAGCGCACGCCGGGCAAATCCTTGACACGACCCCCACGAATCATCACGATGGAGTGCTCCTGAAGGTTGTGACCCTCACCGGGGATGTACGCGGTCACCTCAATACCGTTCGTCAGCCGCACACGGGCCACCTTTCTAAGAGCCGAGTTTGGCTTCTTAGGAGTGGTTGTGTAGACTCGCGTACATACACCTCTTTTCTGGGGACATCCTTCGAGAGCAGGGGCTTTGCTTTTCCAAGTTACCTTTTCACGCCCCCAGCGTATAAGTTGATTGATCGTTGGCAAGCTAGTTGTTCACGGATTAGTCACGGCCGATTAAAGCCAAACTTATTAATCTAACGAAATTCTCCCAGATTGTCAAAAAAATCGGAAGACAGAACCTGTCAACCTTGCCCAGCTACTTTCACCTTCTTCTTCACGCGCTTCGCGACTTTCTCCGTTACGGCCTCTTCCTCCGCCGCCACTTCTTCCACTTCTGGCCTTTGCGTCACGACAAGATCTCGGAAGCGGTCTAACCCCGTTCCCACCGGTATCAGTCGACCCATGATAACGTTTTCCTTCAAGCCTCTCAGCTCATCGACTTTCGCCTCAATGGAAGCGTCAGTCAAGACGCGCGTTGTCTCTTGGAAAGAAGCTGCCGAGATAAAGCTTTCCGTGGACAGGGCCGCGGAGGTGATCCCCAGGAGGACTGGCTCAGAGGTCGCGGGCTCAGCATCTCGGAATTCCACCACCTTTTTCCCCTTCTTGCGCAGATCAGTATTCGTCTCTCGCACCTTCTTTTTCGAGACAAGCTGGCCGTTTTTGAACTTGGAATCGCCTTTGCTCACCACCACAACCTTGTCGCTCATACTTTCATTCTCCTCGATCACCTTAAGTTTGTCAACGTAGTCGCCCTCAAGGAACCGCGTGTCGCCTGGATCGATCACTCGGACCTTCTGCATCATCTGTCGCACAATGCACTCAATGTGTTTATCGTTAATCTTCACACCCTGCATCCGGTATACTTCTTGGATCTCGTTTACCAGATACTCTTGAACTGCTCCCACACCCTTGATGCGGAGAATGTCGTGCGGATCCACGGCACCGTCTGAGAGCCGATCTCCCGCCCGAACGAGATCGTTATTTTGCACAAGAATGTGCTTGCCCAACGGAATCGAGTACAATCGCTTGTCTTTTCCATCATGGCTTGTTACAACGATCTCACGAGAACCGCGTCGCTGTGGACCGAACTTCACGACACCGTCGATTTCGGAGACGATGGCAGGATCGGCCGGACTCCGTGCTTCGAAAAGCTCTGTGACGCGAGGCAAACCACCAGTGATGTCCCTGGTCTTTCCAATGTCTCGAGGGATCTTCACCAAGATTTCACCCGCCTGGATTTCCTCCCCGTCGTCAACAACGAGATGCGCGCGTGTCGGAATGATGTAAGTGCCCAGTTTGTGTCCCTTCTTGTCAGAAATGGAGAGCGAAGGACTCAGACTGCGATCACGCGTGTCGATCACAACCTTTTGAATGTGGCCAGTCTGCTCGTCCGGCTCCTCTCGATATGTCACATTCTCCTTTAGATCATGATACTTGACAATTCCACTGTGTTCGGAGACAATGACCGCATTGTAGGGGTCCCACTCGTAGATGATATCCCCTCTCCTGACATGACCGCCTTCCGCCACGAGCAGATGTGCCCCGTAGGGTACATCGTATTTCGTCAGGACGCGGTTGTCGTCGTCAACGATGATCACGACACCGCTACGTCCTGAGACGATGCTCCTGCTCTCACCGTTTCTTCGATAGTCGATGCTCTTGATGCCCTCGTATTTCACGCGCCCGTCAAACTTCGAAATGATCTGCGACTGAGCAGCGATGAGACTGGCGGTGCCGCCCGTATGGAAGGTTCTCAAAGTGAGCTGCGTGCCAGGCTCTCCGATGGATTGTGCAGCGATAATTCCGACGGCTTCGCCGACATCTACCAGTTTGCCTGTTGTAAGATTTCTGCCGTAACACTTCGCGCAGACTCCACGCTTTGCCTCGCACGTCAGAACCGAACGGATCTCCACCGCTTCGATCGAGGTCTCCGAAATGGCAGCGGCTTTCTCTTCATCAATTTCCTCTCCCGCTTTCACAATGATGTTCCCCGTCAAAGGATCGACGACATCATGGACGGCCACGCGACCGAGGATGCGCTCTGCAAGAGGTTCTTTCACGTCCTCCCCTTCCTTTAGCGCACCGGTCAGCACACCGAGGATTGTGCCGCAATCTTCTTCAGAAATGACAGCGTCTTGGGCCACGTCGATCAGGCGTCGTGTGAGGTAACCGGCATCGGCCGTTTTCAATGCGGTATCAGCAAGACCCTTCCGCGCTCCATGCGTTGAAATGAAATACTCCAGGATTGAGAGCCCTTCGCGGAAGTTGGCGATGATCGGGTTCTCGATCAACTCGCCAGTGGCTCCCGAGAGGCTCTTCTGGGGTTTCGCCATCAGGCCGCGCATCCCGGCCAATTGCCGAACCTGTTCTTTCGAACCTCGAGCGCCAGAATCCACCATCATATAGAGAGAATTGAAACCATCCCGCGTGTGCTGTAGCGTGTCGAATAATTTTTCCGCCACTTTGTTCGTCGCCCGCATCCAGATGTCAATCACTTTATTGTAGCGCTCGCCATGAGTAATGAAGCCCCCGTAGTAGAGGTTTTGAACCTGGTCAACATCGGCCTGCGCTTTCTTGATGATCTCTTCCTTCTCTTTCGGGATCACGACGTCCGCGATGCTGACAGAGAGTCCGGCTTTCGTCGCATAACGAAAGCCCAACTCTTTCAGTTGATCCAGAAACTCCGCGGTCCTCAGATTCCCGTGGGTACGGAACACTGATCCAATGATTTGGATCAGTCGCTTCTTGTTCAGAAGCTCATTGATAAACCCAAGTTCCTTCGGGACGATTTGGTTGAAGAGCACTCTTCCGGTCGTTGTTTCAATCAACTCTCCATTGACGCGTACCTTAATCCTGGCGTGGAGGCCGAGTTTCCCTTGATTGTGAGCAATAATCACTTCATCCTGCGAAGAGAAGACCTTTCCTTCCCCGAGGTCGCCTGGCTTGGACTTCGTAAGGTAATAGCACCCGAGAACCTGGTCCTGAGTCGGATGGACAATCGGCGAGCCATTCGCCGGAGAAATAATGTTATGGCTCGACAACATTAAAATCCGGGCTTCGAGCTGGGCTTCATACGAGAGCGGAACATGGACGGCCATTTGATCACCATCGAAGTCGGCGTTGAAAGCCGTGCAAACCATGGGATGAATGCGAATGGCCTTCCCCTCGACAAGAACCGGCTGGAATGCCTGGATTCCCAGACGATGGAGCGTCGGTGCTCGGTTCAGAAGTACTGGATGTCCATCGATGATGTGCTCGAGGATATCCCATACTTCTGGCCCCTTCTTCTCTACCAACTTCTTTGCGCTCTTTACCGTCTTCACCAGTCCGCGCTCAATCAGCTTTCGGATGATAAACGGCTTGAAAAGCTCAACCGCCATATCCTTTGGAAGACCGCATTCGTGGAGTTTCAATTCTGGGCCAACTACAATCACCGACCGGCCAGAGTAGTCGACACGCTTGCCAAGAAGATTCTGACGGAACCGTCCTTGCTTTCCTTTGAGCATATCGGAAAGAGATTTCAGCGCTCGGTTGTTATCGCTTCGAACGGCGTTGATTCTCCGGGAGTTGTCGAACAGAGCGTCCACTGCTTCCTGAAGCATCCGTTTCTCGTTCCGCAGAATCACCTCGGGTGCCTTGATATCGATCAACCGCTTCAGACGGTTATTCCGGATGATCACGCGGCGGTACAGATCATTCAAGTCCGACGTTGCAAAGCGTCCCCCTTCGAGCGGCACTAGAGGACGAAGCTCAGGCGGAATAACAGGAATCACATCCATCACCATCCACTCCGGCTTGTGGATCACCTTTCCGTCCACTTCCCGGAAGGCTTCCACAACGCGCAGACGCTTCAGTGCCTCGGCTTTTTTCTGTACGGACGTCTCGCTCTTAATCTCCGCGCGCAGCTCGGCAGCAAGCGCCTCCACGTCGGTTCGCTTCAGGAGGTCTTTAATGGCATCTCCGCCGATCTTGGCGATAAACTTCTTCGGGTTGGAATCCTCGAGCTCTTGGTTTTTTGGTGGGAGGGAAGCGAGGATCTCAAAGTACTGCTCTTCCGAAATCAACTCCGCCGGTCGCAACCCAGTCGGACCCGGCTGGACAACGACGTAGGATTCATAATAAATGATCTTCTCGAGGTCCTTCGTGCTTATCCCGAGGATGTGCCCGATCTTGCTCGGAACGGAGCGAAAATACCAGATATGCACGACTGGGACAGCAAGGGAGATATGCCCCATCCTCTCGCGGCGAACACTCTTCTGCGTCACCTCTACGCCACATCGGTCGCAGATGATGCCCTTGTACCGGATACGTTTGTACTTACCGCAATGGCATTCCCAGTCGCGCACGGGCCCGAAGATCTTTTCGCAGAACAGACCATCCTTTTCAGGCCGGAAGGATCGATAGTTGATCGTCTCCGGTTTTGTGACTTCTCCGTGCGAGCGAGCGAGGATCGCATCGGGAGAAGAAAGACTGATGGAGATCCGCGAAAACGGTCTCTTCAGACTTAGCTCACGTGTATTGAATGGCATCCGAAACCTCCAGACCTTTCGTTTGGATTACTCTATCTTCACATCCAACCCAAGTCCCATCAACTCCCGTACGAGTACGTTGAAGGACTCCGGGATATTTGCTTCGGGAAGGTTTTCCCCCTTCACGATTGCTTCGTATACTTTGGCCCGGCCGGTGACGTCATCGCTTTTGATCGTCAGCATCTCCTGAAGTGTGTGTGCGGCGCCGTAACCCTCCAGCGACCAGACCTCCATTTCACCAAATCTCTGCCCGCCGAATTGTGCTTTCCCGCCCAGCGGTTGCTGCGTGATCAAGGAGTAAGGTCCGATCGAGCGAGCATGAATCTTGTCGTCGACAAGATGAGAGAGCTTCATCATATAGATCACACCGACGGTAACTTCCTGATCTAATGGTTCCCCAGTCTGACCGTCATAAAGAACTGTCTTGGAATTTTCATTGAGGCCGGCTTTCCGAAGTTCGGCCTGAACGTCTTCCCAAGTTGCTCCATCAAAGATCGGCGATGCATAGGTACAGCCGAGTTTCTGCGCCGCCCATCCAAGAGCTGTCTCGTAGAGCTGACCCAGATTCATCCGCGAGGGCACCCCGAGCGGATTCAAAACTATGTCAACGGGAGTTCCGTCTGGGAGGAAGGGCATATCCTCCACGGGAACAATCTTGGCCACCACGCCCTTGTTGCCGTGACGCCCGGCCATCTTATCGCCTACGGAGAGCTTCCGTTTCTTTGCAACGTAGACCTTCGCAAGCTGCACGATACCGGGCGGCAACTCATCACCCAACTGGACTTTGTTCTTCTCGTGCTTATAGTAATCCTCCAGCTCGTCGACTTTGGCACGATAGTTCTGATAGATCTTTGTGACAAGAGAATTCTTCCTTTTGTCATCGACCCAGTCTTGATTCGGATCGAGTTTCTCGAGGTTCTCCATTGTCTGAAAGCTATCCTCTTTCAATTGAGTCCCAGCCCGGAGAACGATGTTGCCCTCAAGGTCTCGGATGCCTGCGGACTTCTCGCCTGCAAGCAGCATGTCGAGTTTCCTGCCGAGCTTCTCGTAGAGTTCGTTCAGGTCCTTGCGCCGCTGACGGTCAAGCACCTCAAGCTTCCGTTTATCTTCCTTTCGCGCTTCGGCATCCTTTTTCTTCCTGCTGAAAAGCTTCGTACTGATTACGATGCCCTTCATTCCCGGAGGAGCTTTCAGCGAAGCATCCTTCACATCACCGGCTTTTTCCCCGAAGATAGCCTTGAGCAGTTTCTCTTCCGGGGTAGGATCTGTCTCCCCTTTCGGAGTGATCTTCCCAATTAGGATGTCACCTTCGCGAACTTCGGCACCGACTCTGATAATTCCGTTTTCATCGAGATTCTTCGTGGCCTCTTCGCTGACGTTTGGAATCTCGCGGGTCAGTTCTTCCTCGCCCCGCTTCGTATCCCGGACTTGCAACTCAAACTCCTCGATGTGGACGGAAGTAAAGACATCCTCTGCAACTACCCGCTCGCTGATGACGATCGCGTCCTCAAAGTTATACCCTCTCCAGGGCATAAATGCCACGACGATATTCCGGCCCAAAGCCAACTCGCCTCCGTCCGTCGCAGGCCCATCTGCCAGGACTTCGCCTTTCTTGAAGCGCTGGCCCTCGGCGACCACGGGTCTCTGGTTAATACACGTGTCTTGATTCGTGCGGAAAAACTTCGTCAACGGATATTCCACACGCCGTTTCTCATCGAAGCTGGTGAGGGCTTCCACACTGGTCTCATCGATGTCATACTGAACGACGATCTTATCGGCAGAGACGTATTCGACGATGCCATTCCGTTCGGCAACGATCAGGGAACGTGAGTCGCGAGCAACTTTGTCTTCCAATCCGGTGCCTACTAACGGCCTCTCCGGCCTCAATAGCGGGACAGATTGTCGCTGCATATTCGAACCCATCAGAGCACGGTTTGCGTCGTCGTGCTCAAGGAAGGGAATCAGCGCCGCCGCCGCACTGACGATTTGATTAGGGGCGACGTCCATGTATTGCACCTCCTCCGGCTTCACCACCGGAAAATCCCCCTTGATCCGAGCCTTTACTCGTTCATCGACAAACCGGCCTTTCTCGTCGAGCTTTGCGTTGGCCTGTGCTATGACGTAGACATCCTCTTTCTCAGCCGTCAGGTATTCGATTTCGTCCGTCACTCGACCATTCTTTACTTTGCGATACGGTGTTTCGATAAATCCAAACTCGTTGACGCGCGAGTGGATGCAGAGAGATGAGATCAGCCCGATGTTCGGACCTTCCGGTGTTTCGATCGGACAGAGTCGCCCATAGTGAGTGTAATGAACGTCACGGACTTCAAACCCAGCCCGTTCTCGAGTCAATCCGCCAGGCCCCAAAGCGCTCATCCGACGCTTGTGGGTAAGCTCTGCAAGCGGATTCGTCTGATCCATGAATTGCGAAAGCTGGTTCGTCCCAAAGAATGCGTTAATGACACTCGTAATTGTACGGGCGTTGATGAGATCCTGCGGACTGAAGTTCTCGCTGTCACGCAGGTTCATGCGCTCACGGATTGTCCGTGCCATCCGGGCCAGCCCGATGTTGAACTGAGTAGCGAGCTGTTCCCCTACCGTCCGGACACGACGATTCCCTAAGTGGTCAATATCATCCACAACCTTCGTTCCTTGCTGGAGCCCGATAAGATAATTAATGATCGCGATCACATCCTCTTTTGTCAGTGTTGTGATGTGGGCAGGAACGTTGAGATTCAGTTTTGCATTCAGTCGATACCGTCCGACGTCCCCAAGGTCGTAGCGCTTCGGGTTAAAGAATAAGCGCTCGATCAGGTTCTTCGCCGTATCGAGGTCTGGAGCTTCGCCGGAACGAAGTTGCCGGTAGATTGCTTCGAGCGCATCCTGTTCAGTCCGCGCAATATCCTTTGAAATCGTGTTGGCAATGACGGAAGACTCCGAGGCGCCTTCATGCTTCAGGAATCGAATCTTCTTGACGTTCGACCGCTTGATCTTCTTGATATTGTCTTCCGTAAGCTTCGAATCTTTCGTGATGAAGATCTCCCCCGTCTTTGTGTCAACGACATCACTGCAGATGACACGATCGAGGTACTCCTTCAAATCCACTTTATGCACATCCACCTCCTCGACCAGATTGAAAAGCTCGAGGATCTCGTCATCAGAAGAATAACCGAGAGCACGGAGAAGCGTCGTCACGGGAAACTTTTTCTTCCTGTCGATATAGGCGTACATTACATTGCTGATATCCGTCGCGAACTCAACCCACGACCCTCGGAAGGGGATGATCCGGGCGGAATAGATTGGAGTTCCGTTCGGGTGCATGGATTCACTGAAAAACACTCCAGGAGATCGATGTAGCTGACTGACGATCACACGCTCCGCTCCGTTGATGATGAAGGTGCCACGGTCCGTCATGAACGGAAGGTTCCCGAGGTAAACCTCCTGCTCGACAGTGTTTGTGTAGGTTTTCCCGTCCTTTGCCTTCGTTGAAAGACGAAGCTTGGCCTTCAGAGGCACCGCGTATGTCAGCCCTCTCTCCTGGCATTCGGTCACAGAGTACTTCGGCTTTTCAACGTAGTACTCGACGAACTCGAGGAGATAATGCTCTCGAGCGTCGCTGATCGGGAAATTCATCTCGAAGACAGCCTGCAAGCCTTTTCTTTTCCGCCTGGCGGGTGGAACGGTCGCTTGCAAGAATGCCTCGTATGATTCCAACTGGACGTTGAGGAAATCGGGATATTCGATCACCTCAGGGATCTTTGCAAAGGAGATCCTCCCGTTAGAACCATTACTCCTGACGCTTAGGTTTTTCAAGGGCGTGTCCCCTCCTTCGTGGTATCACCGTTTCAGTCTGAAACTGAGACTGAAAAACCGATTCTGACGTTACTTCAACTCCACTTGAGCTCCAGCGTCTTCCAGCTCTTTCTTTAGCTTCTCCGCTTCTTCTTTTGGAAGAGCTTCTTTGATGGGCTTGGGAGCTCCGTCGACAAGGTCCTTTGCCTCCTTGAGTCCGAGACCGGTGGCGGCACGGACAATCTTAATGACGTTGATCTTTTGAGCACCCGCATTTTTCAAGATTACGGAGAATTCCGTTTTCTCTTCAGCCGCTTGCGCAGGAGGAGCACCCGCAGCGACGGGTCCTCCGACGACCGCCATCGGTGCAGCGGCGGTGACTCCAAAACGCTCCTCGAGCGCCTTCTTAAGTTCTGCCGCTTCAAGGAGGGTAAGCCTCTCGATTTTTTCTACTATCTCCTGGACTGCTGACATTCTCTCAATTCTCCTTCTTTGTTATGAGTGCGTGTGAAAAAAAGCCTTTCGCGTTTATACTGATGCCTTTTTCTTTTCCTCGATGGCATGAAGAACAATCACAAGGTCTCGCGCCACAGCTTGGACTGCTCCGATAATCCCCGCGATTGGGCTCTGCACCGCTCCGAGGATGGAAGCGATCAACTCTCCTCGGGATGGCAGCTTTGCGAGTTCGTTGAGTTTGGATCCCTCATAGATCTGGCTTTCGACGATGCAGGCTTTCACCTTCGGCTTTTCATACTTCTCGATGAACTTCTTGATTACCTTCGCGGGGGAGACCGGGTCGTCATAACTTAGAGCGATCGCTGTCGGACCGGAGAGTTTCCCCCCGATCCGGTCATATCCGCCGACACTCCCGAGCGCTCTCCGAACGAGGGTATTCTTGACAACCCGGTAGTCTACACCGGACTTTCGGAACTCCCGACGCAACTCATTCGCCTCTTGAACAGTGAGACCGGTGAAATCAGTCAGGTAGATGCTCCTTGCGCGAGAGATTTTCTCACTGACCTCTGCGACGATTGATTCTTTTTCCTGTCGCTTCATAGTTCCTTTCAAGTAGAGATCTTCGCCCCGCTTACAGTGTAGCTACTGCACCCTTATCGATCCGGATCCCAGGCCCCATCGTACTTGAAAGCGTAACGCTCTTGATGTACTGGCCCTTTGCCGTCGGTGGCTTCAAGCGGAGAACTGTGGAAATGAAGGCCTGGATATTCTCGACAAGCTTTTCTTTCTCGAACTGCGCTTTCCCCACCGTTGCGTGAAGGATGCTAGCTTTATCGACGCGAAATTCGATTTTCCCAGCCTTTACCTCCTTCACAGCCTTCGACACCTCCGCAGTGACCGTGCCGCTCTTCGGGTTAGGCATCAACCCGCGTGGCCCAAGGATCTTGCCAAGTTTTCCAACCTCACCCATCACGTCAGGCGTTGCAATGATGACATCAATATCAGCCCAGCCCTGCTTGATTTTCTCCACGTAATCTGCAAACCCAGCATAGTCGGCCCCTGCTGCTCTTGCTTCCTCGTCTTTCGGAGGCTTCGCCAGTACGAGGACCCTCACTTCTTTTCCAATTCCATACGGCAGTGAGACCGTCCCTCGCACCGCTTGGTCAGCCTTCTTCGGGTCGACTCCGAGCCGTACGGCGATGTCGACAGATTCGTTGAATTTCGCCGTTGCCGTGGCTTTGAGTTTCTCGACAGCCTCCTCTATACTATAGTGTTTGGACTTGTCGTACTGTGTCAGAAGTTGCCGATAGCGTTTGCTGCGCTTCATGCCTGAAAGGAGAATCGTGTATGAATTTATCCTTCGACTGTAATCCCCATACTTCGGGCGGTGCCAGCGATCATCCTCATCGCGGCGTCGAGGTTATCCGTGTTGAGGTCGGCCATTTTCATCTCGGCGATTTCTCTCAACTGCGCCCTTGTGACTTTCCCCACTTTCAAACGGTTCGGTTCGGCCGATCCTTTCTCCAGCTTGGCGGCCTTCGCTAGCAGGACTGATGCGGGCGGTGTCTTCGTCACAAACGTGAAAGATTTATCATTGTAGACAGTGATGATGACCGGGATAATCAGCCCTTGCCTGTCTGCCGTCTTCGCATTGAACTGCTTGCAGAACTCCATGATGTTCACACCCTTCTGCCCAAGAGCCGGGCCGACGGGAGGGGCGGGGTTCGCTTGACCTGCCGGGATTTGCAGCTTGATGTAACCGACGACCTTTTTCGCCATTGCTTCCTTTCCTTCCGTCTAGCTACTTTTCCAGTTCGACCTGAGTAAAGTCGAGCTCGATTGGCGTCTTCCGTCCGAAAATACTCACCATCACTTTGAGCTTGAGCTTTTCCTCATTCACTTCTTGTACAAAGCCCGAGAAGTTATTAAACGGGCCATCAATAACTTTCACAGCATCGCCGATGCGGAACGGCACCTCCAGCACCTCTACATCTTTTTTCTCCTCTATCTTCCCTATGAGGCGCCTGACTTCATCATGCCGCAAAGGGACTGGGTTCCCGCGGGGCCCGACAAAACTCATCACAGAGGGTGTATTGAGAATGAGATGCTTGATCTTTTCATCCAGTTCCGCCTCCACGAGAATATAACCCGGGAAAAAGGTTTTTGTGCGGCTCCTCTTTTTCCCATCCTTCACTTCGAAGACCTTTTCCGAGGGAACGAGTACGCTACTAATCTTTTCGCCCAGCCCCTGCAGCGCCACTTCATTCTCCAGGTATGCCTTTACCTTATTCTCATGCCCAGAGTAAGTCCGAACTACATACCACTTTTTTCCCACGTTGAGGATCGCTCCCATCAGAGATTATAGAATTGCGCTGAGCGCTTTACTCACGACCGTATCAACAAGGTAGATGAAGAGTGCGATAATCAAGCAGACGACTAAGACGATGATAGTCGATTCCTGAAGTTCCTCCTTCTTTGGCCACGTGACCTTTGCCAATTCCTTGTAGACTTCCGCGAAAAATGAGATGATCTTTTCTTTCATCCGGAAATATCTTCTCTCCTCCTATGAAAGCAAAATCAAGCCGCTCCACCACCCTCTGCTAGTTCTCCGCAAATTTCAATCGAAGTGCAATATTCTTTCGCCACGAGAGATTCGGCTTGCCCACTAAGGTTCTCCCAACTTAAGTGGGCCGGCGCCTGCTGCCGTCACACACTCGCTGGTTTCCTTTCCCTCGCACGTGAGGAGGGACTCGAACCCCCAGCCTGCGGTTTTGGAGACCGCTGCTCTGCCAATTGAGCTACTCACGTAGGTCCTTGACGCGGGCGTAATTGCTCACTTAGATTCTTTGTGGATTGTGTGCTTGTTGCACCAACGGCAGTACTTCTTATACTCCACGCGCCCCGACTGTTTCTTCTTGTTCTTCGTGCTTGAGAAGTTTCGCCGCTTGCACTCAGTACATTCCAGTGTGATAATCTCGCGCATGGTATGGGAAACCTCTGATCAAGATCTTTTCTTCAGACACATGAGCCATCGACCGGGATTGAACCGGTGACCCCGTCCTTACCAAGGACGTGCTCTACCAACTGAGCTACGATGGCGCCCTTCTCAGCCCGACTTCGAGAGGATTGAGCGGGAGACGGGACTCGAACCCGCGACCAACAGCTTGGAAGGCTGTGACT
>JBBIJH010000058.1:0-14690 GCA_037446075.1 Ignavibacteriales bacterium | reverse complement strand
ACTACAAGCTCCAGACTCCATCGGTCACGAAAACGAGAAAGATGGTCCTTGTCAAGTAAGAATGACCAAGCGATCACTAATAGTTGCAGTCTTCTGTTCTCTGTTCATCGCATGTTCATCTTCGCACGAGGAACTCTCCGGCCCATTGACCGACAAGGAGCGCGAAAAGCTTGATCCTCAGCTCCAATTCCTGTTCGATAACCCTTCCGCTGGACCTGCTTCGGTGGATCTCGACATCGTTCATCTCGAGAACGGTGAAGTTGTGGTAGGAGTTGATGTTCAGACGACGGACGTGTTAAAACTCCGAGAGATGAAGATTCCGGTGATGGCAGCCAAGGACGGGGTCGCAGTTTGCCGCGTCGATCTCACTAGCTTGCGGAGTCTCCTTCGAGAGAAATCCGTGATAAAGGTTCTCGCGAGGAAGGCTATCTTGCCCGCGAAGTAAGATTCACGTTGGGATAATCAAGAGGATGATGCTGGTGGTCTCTGGCGACCCGTTAGTCCCCTAATGTTCTGCCAATTTTCTTAAGTTTGCACGTTCAGGCGGTTTTTGCTACATTATCCCGTGATGAAGCGGCTTCGTCACGGGATTCTTTGTTATGGGGGATGAGAAGAAAAATTTTCGTGCGGGCTACGTTGCAATTATCGGGGAGCCAAACGCCGGCAAGTCCACATTGATGAATGCGCTTCTCGAGCAGAAGCTCTCCATCGTAACCCCGAAGCCTCAAACGACCCGGCGGAGACTCCTCGGCATTCTGAATGGCGAGGACTACCAAATCGTGTTTCTCGATACACCGGGAATCCTCAAGCCAAAGTATGCGTTGCACGAGACGATGGTTGATGACGCTTATTCTGCAATGGAAGATGCGGACCTCATTCTGTACATGATCGAGGCAACGGATCCAAAACTCCAACAAGACCCGAAGACAAATCTTGTTCTTCGACGGCTGAAATCAACCGGAAAGCCTTCCTTCCTTGTCATCAACAAGATCGATCGAATTCCAAAAGAGCAGGTCTTGCCGATCATTGACCACTACTCAAGGGCCTTCGACTTCAAAGAGTTGATTCCTATCTCGGCCCTGAGAGGCGATAACCTCGAGGATTTGAAACAGACTCTCCTGCGATACTTGCCAGAGGGGCGGCCATACTTCCCACCCGACGAACTGACGGATCGACCCGAAAGGTTTTTTGTCGGCGAGATCGTCCGGGAAAAGGTCTTTGAGCAGTATCGGGACGAGATTCCTTACGCAACCGAAGTAATGGTACTTGAATTCAAAGAAAGGGAGAAAGGAAGAGACTTTATCAGCGCTGAGATTATCGTCGAGCGTGAGTCCCAGAAACCGATCCTCATTGGAAAAAGCGGGCTTGCCTTAAAGAGCGTCGGCGAACGGGCACGGAAAGAGATTGAAGCGTTCCTTGGACGGCCAGTCTACCTTGAACTGCGTGTGAAAGTACGAGAGAACTGGAGAAAGGACGAGAGGATACTCAGACGGCTTGGATATGGTGTCGGTTTGTGGGAAAGGCCACGTCGTTTTTGTGGGCCTTTTGGACGCCATGCAAAGTCTTGGTCAGTTCATTGTTAATAGTGGGTAGTCTATAGTCTCCAATCGTGCCGCTTAGAACAAAAAGAGGAGGGCACCATGACAAACATCAAGCACTTCACAGATCTGGGAATCTGGAGAAGATCACACGAACTGTTCCTTCAGCTCCTTGGTGCTGTTGACGACTTCCCAAACACGAAGGGGGGAAAGAATCGTTTCTGATCAAATTCCCCGGAGTTCCGGCTCGATTGGAGCAAACATATCCGAAGGCTTTAACAGGAGTCGGAAGCAGTTCCTGAACTTCTTGGATATTGCAAAGGGATCCTGCTATGAGACTGAGAATTGGCTGTACAAGATACGGGATGCCAGGTATGTTCCAAAGGAAAAAGCAAAGGCTTTCGTACGTGAGGTCATAGAGATTAACAAAATGATGCATGGCTTAGTCAAGAACCTTCCATAGGAGCGAAAGCGCCTTGGAACAGTTGAACTATCAACTATCAACTCACGTTGGCCCAGATTCAGCCCTTCCACGGAATCTACTTTAGCCCCTCGCGCCTGAAGCTTGGGGATGTTCTCTGTCCTCCTTACGATGTGATCTCCCCGGTCCATCAGGAAGAGCTATACGCGAGGCATGAGAAGAATGCAGTTCGGCTGGAACTTGCGAAAGAGGTTGATCGATATGGTTCGGCGCAGAAAACCTGGCGCGAGTGGCTCTCAGACGGCACGTTACTGCGTGATGCTGAACCTTCTATCTATCTCTTGTGTCAAACATTCCGGGGAAAAGCCGGGGAAACGGTGCGACGAAAAGGCTTCCTCGCCCTTTGCGAACTGGAGGATCCTGACAGCAAGAAGATCTTGCCTCATGAAAAAACTTTTCCAAAGCCCAAGGAAGATCGATTGAGATTATTGTCGCAAACAAGGGCTCAGTTCAGTCCGATCTTCTCCCTTTATTCGGATGAATCAAATTCGGCCGGGAAAATATTCAGCGAACCCTCCAAGTCAGCGCCGTTTCTTAAGGGTGAGTTCCAAGGTGTGTCGCATGAGGTGTGGAAGATTTCAGAAAAAGAGACCATCGATTGCCTCCAGCGTGCACTTCAGAATACTCAAGTCTTTATCGCTGACGGCCATCACCGATACGAGACGGCGCTCGATTATCAGAGAATACAACGAAGGATGAATCCACTGCCCACAGGATCGGAAGGTTACAATTATACGTTGATGTATTTCTCAAATGTCGAGGACGAGGGCTTGGTTATCTATCCTATTCATCGTGTGATCCGAGGGCTAAAGAATTTGATACCGGGCCGGTTGCTGTCGCAGCTGACTGCAGGATTCACTATTGAGTCATTCGAATCGATTGACAAGCTGCGTGCAGCACTCGAGAGTAAGACGGGGGAATTTGCCTGTGGAGTCGTCATTCGAGGTGATCTGCGCTATCATCTTCTTACCTCAGCCGAATCGTCAAGAAGCGAAAGCGAACTCTCCTCCCATCTTCCACCGGAGTTGCAACAGTTAGATGTCGTGATCTTGCATACTCACGTGATCCCTCGGATCGTTGCAGTCGATGGCCGAGGGTCGCAGGATCATGTACATATTGATTTCCCCAGTGATGAGACCGAAGCCGTGAACGCCGTACGGAATGGTTCTGCCCAGGTGGCAATTCTTCTTAATCCAGTCCAGATCGCACAGCTTCAGGCTGTAGCGCGCGCCGGCCTGACTATGCCCCAGAAATCTACTTTCTTCTATCCAAAGCTACCTGCTGGGCTTGTGATGTATGATCTTGAGCGCGGGCTTAATTCGCCATAAAGAAGATTGCTGGCTGGTCCCTTGTTGAAGTCTTCAGAGGTGCTTAACGTGCGGTCACGAATACTGAGAAGTGCGATTAGGATTTTCTTCGCGCTCTTCTTCATCGGTTCCCTTTTTGCTCAAGAGCCGCAGACTGGTCGACCGGTTGACCTCGAGACGAAGGTCCTTCGAGAAGAAAGGGGTCGTCCAGCTTCGTCTCACTCGCTTCTCACCTCGGGCAGAATTCTTCACTATCAATTAGATCTTGAATTTGCCCAGGGATTCCTGAACAACTCACCTTTTTTCTCCGGGCGGGAACGAATCACCTGGAAGCCCGAGGGAGATAGTTTAGTCGTTCTCGATAACATTAGGCTCCGCATCGACTCTGTTGTCTACGCCGGACAACGGCTCGGTTTTGATACTTCCTCCGCTCCACTAAAGCTGAAGATACTCCTGCCATCTTCCGCTCGAAACCTCGATAGCATCTTTGTTGACGTCTGGTACTCTTATGTTGGCGATGGCAGGAGAGGCTATTACTATTACGACAAGAGTCCGAGCACAGGAACGCTCGAACGGCTTGGTTACACGATGACCGAGCCAGATGATTCCCCGTACTGGTTCCCATGTGTGAATGATCCATCTATCAAAGTGCCCTGCAGGATCAACGCGAGGGTGCCCACCGGCTACCAGGTTGCATCGAACGGGTTGCTGAAGCAAGTCATTAACCGCGGCGACGGGACGATGACCTTCCAGTGGGAGGAACGATATCCCATCGCGATGTACTTAATGGTCGTGACGATCTCTAAGTACTCGACTTTTTCTCATTACTATCGCCTCGTGACGAATCCTTCTGATAGCATTGAGATCAAGTACTACGTATGGCAGGCGGATTCGGCTGGCTCACCTTATAACGCTGTGAATGCATTCAGAAATGTTCTTCACATGATGAAATTTTTCTCAACGATCTTCGGCGAATATCCATTCGACAAGTACGGGATGGCTGCAGTGTATCCATTTCAATTCGGTGGAATGGAACACCAGACGATGACGACAATCCACCGAAGCTGGATCCAGGGGGGAGGCTCACAAGGAGGTATCGCACACGAGCTTGCCCATCAGTGGTGGGGCGATATGGTGACGTGTGCGACTTGGGCCGACATCTGGTTGAACGAGGGGTTCGCAACGTATTCCGAAGCGATGTGGGAAGAAAATTTCAATGGAGTACAAACGTTCAGAAACTTGATGTCTAACATTCGGTTCTTCGACAACGCATCCTGGCAGTACCCTATATACGATCCGCCACGGCAATACCTGTTCGGGAGTCTTGTGTATCACAAGGCCGCGTGGGTGCTCCACATGCTGAGGTATCTCGTTTGGGACTCCACCTTCCTTGCGATCTTCAAGTAATATCTGAAAAGATTTGAGCACAGGGCGGCCACGACAGAGAACTTTATGCAGGTAGCGAGCGATGTGTCCGGACAGAACTTGCGCTGGTTTTTTGATCAGTGGATCTATCGGAAAGGATGGCCGATCTATGCCTACGTATGGCGCACCGAGCCAATCCCCAGCGGGCACAGAGTGACCGTGACGATTCAGCAACACCAAACAGAACCGGTTTTCCAGATGCCGATCCAGCTGAGGGCGCGGGCTGCAGGAAGCTTCGAGGAAACGGTTACAGTCAACAACTCGCAGCGTACACAGCAATTTCAGTTTGATCTTGCCTTCCGTCCCGACTCTCTGCTTTTCGATCCGGACGGATGGATACTGAAACAGATATCCAGCCAGTCAGTCGCAGTTGGCTCTGAACCTGGAGACTTGCCACAAAAGTTCGTCCTCTATCAGAACTATCCAAATCCCTTCAATCCCGTGACCACGATCCGTTTCGATACTCCTCGGGAAGGTCATGTAACTCTGCAGGTCTTTGACTTGCTCGGTCAGGAGGTGGCTGTCCTGGTGAACGAACGCCGACTGCCGGGACGCTACGAAGTTCGACTGAACAACGAGACGTTGACAAGCGGTGTGTATTTTTATAGATTAACAGTGATGCCTCTTCAGCACGTGAAGGCTCCATTTGTCGAGACCAAGAAAATGTTGTCGATACGGTAAACCCATTTTCCCCCAGTTCGTCCGTTGAGGGTTTCAAATTGTTCAAAAGAATTACACATATCGGAATTGCGGTCAAGAATCTAAAGGATGCATCGCAGCGTTTCGCACGGCTGTTAGGGAACGATAACGTACACGAAGAAGCCATCCCCGCCGAGAAGGTCAACGTTGCGATGTTTCAAGTCGGCGAGACGAAGATAGAACTTACGGAGGCCTCCGATCCCTCGTCCGCGATTGCGCGGTTCATCGAGAGGCGCGGCGAGGGCATTCACCATCTCTCCTTCGAAGTGGAGAAGCTGGACCAGGAATTGGAGCGTCTCAAGAGTGGGGGATTCGAAGTCATCGAGGGTTATCCCCGTGTCGGAGCCGACGGGTTCCGCGTCGCGTTCCTTCATCCGAAGACTACGCATGGAGTACTGATCGAGTTGAGTGAAAAAGTATATTGATCTTGACGTATTCGGAGTTGATTTTATGGGGTTTCTTTCTTAGAATGATTTTGCATTTGGGCAAGATTGAGCCGAAGCCATGGGGATGTTTAAAGTAAGGGTAAAGGTTGCTAATCCTGCTAAACCTCACCTTTTCTTCGAGGAAGACTTCTGGGTTGATTCAGGCGCGATGTACACCTTTGCGCCAGAGGATCGGCTCGGAGCCATCGGGCTTCAACCGACGCACAGTAGAGATCTCATCATGGCAGATGGCAGGCGCGACCGTCGGGGTCTGAGCGAGGCCTTGTTTACCCTGTCTGAACTTAATGAGACGCTCACAAGTCAGATCATTTTTGGTCCCAGGGATTCACTCTACCTGCTTGGGGCTATGACGTTAGAAGTTTTTGGGGTTGAAGTTGACCCAGTAGCTAAGAAACTTAAGCCGATTTTGGCGATCATCGGAGGTTATCGCGCTTCCAAATAGCGGCCATGAAGGTCGCCAAATGTTCCTCCTCTGGTATCGATGACTCCTACGCGCTCTTGTGATAGGAGATTTTTGTTTCTGTGCTACAGAGAAGAGAAATGTCGGGTCGGTCCCCGATGTCAAATCCACCTCCTGAGATAAAGCTTTCCAAAGAAAACGTCCCCCTCACCGAGAAACTAAACGGCTTGCCAACGAAGGGGGGGGTCTACCAGTTTAAGGACCAGTCTGGAAAGATTCTCTACATCGGCAAAGCGATAAATCTCCGCAATCGTGTGCGACAGTATTTTCAGAGCTCGCGCCCCTCCGATCCCCGCCTCGACGCGATGATCTCAAAGATCGCTGACCTCGATGTCATCGTCACCGACTCTGAAGTCGAAGCCCTTATCCTCGAGGCAAATCTCATCAAGCGGTACAAACCGCGGTACAATGTCAATCTAAAGGATGACAAATCCTACCCGTACATTGTGGTCACAAACGAGCCCTTCCCTCGTGTCTTCGTGACTCGTCGGATCGTCCCCGATGGATCAAAGTACTTCGGGCCATATACGGATGTGAAGACGATGCGGTACGCACTCAAAACGATTCGTGATACATTCCGGGTTCGAAGCTGCAACTATCTAATCGATGAGGAGGTCATTAAGAAAAAGAAGATCCGCGTCTGCCTGGACTACCATATTAGGAAATGCGACGGTCCATGCGAGGGACTCATCTCGCAAGCAAAGTACAACGAGATGATTCAGCAAGTGGCGCAGATGCTCAAGGGAAAAACGGCCAGCCTTGTGGAATCGCTGGAAAAGGAGATGGAGAGTCTGGCAAACGAGATGAGGTATGAAGACGCGGCCGTTGTGCGAGACCGCATTAAGGCCCTCAGCGTCTATGCGTCTCGGCAGAAAGTAGTCGACCTTGAGTCAAACGACCGGGACATCGTCAGCGTAGCGGCTGAAGGTGATGACGCCTGCGGAGTTGTGTTCAAGATTCGGGAAGGGAAGCTGGTAGGATCTCAGCATTTCTATTTGAATAATGTGGAAGGAAAGTCGGAGCGTGAAATCCTCGAGCAGTTCGTGGAGCGGTACTACCTCGACGCAGACGATGTCCCGAAAGAGGTTTTTCTGCCAATGGAGCTCGAGAGTGGCGACGCGATTGCCAAATGGTTGAGCGAGAAAGCAGGGGAGAGCATAGAAATCATCGTCCCGAAGATCGGTGAGAAGGCAAAGCTGGTCGCGATGTGTCGGACGAATGCCCAATTTCTTCTCGATGAGCTTAAGGTCCAGAGGGCGAAACAATCTGATTTCATCCCACACTCCGTGAAGGCCTTGCAGCGCGACTTGCGTCTGGCGAAACCCCCGAGGCGCATCGAGTGTTTTGACGTTTCAAACATCCAGGGAGCGGATGCAGTGGCTTCCATGGTTACGTTTGTTGACGGAAGACCTCTCAAAAACGATTATCGCCGATTCAAGATTCGCACCGTCGTTGGACCTGATGACTTCGCCAGTATGAGAGAAATTTTCGAGCGCCGTTACAAACGACTGCTTGAAGAGGGTGGGATCTTGCCAGACCTCATCGTTGTGGACGGAGGCAAAGGTCAGCTCTCCAGCGCGGTGGCGGTTCTTGAAAACTTGGGTCTCAAGGAACCCGCGACCGAGCTTCCACGTCCCACATCCCACATTCCATCTCTTCCCGTGATCGGGCTTGCGAAACGGCTGGAAGAAGTGTACCTTCCTGGGGTCAGCGAGCCACAGTCCATTCCAAAGACCTCCTCTGGACTTCGACTCTTGCAACGAATTCGGGACGAGGCTCACCGCTTTGCGATTACATACCATCGGACGCTTCGCACGAAACGCACGCTGCAGACCGAGTTGGATCTCATCAAAGGAATCGGCAAGAAGAGAGCGAAAGAGTTGCTCGAGGCCTTTGGCTCCGTCCAGGGAGTCAAGTTTGCCACTGAAGACCAGCTTGCTGAGATTGTTGGACCTAAGATAGCGTCCAAGATCAAGGAGTACTTCGAGGAGGATCCGGTTGACAAAGTGCGGGGTGCCCGGACGTGATCGAAGCTCGGTCTTCCTTGTCCTGTGAGCATTCTTCTGTCAACGAGTTGCGTTGGATGATTCTCCGGATCAGACTCCGGAGCCTCTCAGGGTAGCCCGGCACAAAACCCGAAGTTTAATAGCACGGTGACAAGAACGAGAGTTCAAATGAGCGCCACAGTAAACAAAAGCGAGGATTAGCGAGTGTCTCCTTCTTCTACATACCTCCATGTCCCATCTCGAGATGATCCCCTCATCTTAGTACACAGATTGCTTGTTTCTTTCAGTCTCTTTTTGTCGACCGCGGTGGCTCAGGAGCCATCTCCCGGGTTGAAAATTCTTGAGGACCCCACAAAAAGTGAGCTGGTTATCTCCATCGGTCCCATCGACTTGCCAGCAGGCATCTCACATCATGACCTGAAGCAACTCCCGGTCCAGCTAGCTCGGTTCCCTATCAGTGGCATCCTCTATGGATTCCGCGCTGAGCTTTTGGATAAAGATGATCGGCCAGTCCCCATGGTGATTCTCCATCACCTTAACCTGATTGATCCCGACCGCCGAGAGTTGTTTCTGCCAATCTCTCGTCGTCTCGCGGCGGCGAGTAAAGAGACGGGTGAGCATTCAATCCCGTGGTTGTTATTTGGTGTGCCATTCAAAAAGGGCGATCGATTCATCTACAGTACAATGCTCCACAATCCTACGGATACAACTTACTATGGCGTCTCGGTCAACTTGAGACTAAAATTTAAGCGTGCAACCAAGCTCTGGCCCGTGTTTGATGTCTATCCTTTTCAACTAGACGTAAAGTTTCCGGTCGGCAATAAGGGGTTCGATCTTCCTCCGGGAAAGTATGAAATCTCCTACGAGGCAAGGCCAGCGATCTCGGGGCGGATTCTCGGCATCGGTGGGCACTTACATGACTTTGCCGTAGGCCTTAGGTTCGAAGACGTGACGGCGAACAAGATCCTCTGGGATGCAAAACCAAGCTTGGATGAGCACGGACGAATCCTTGCTGTTCCAGTTGGGGAGTTCTGGAAGCGCTTGGGTGTCTACATCGAGTCGGGGCATGTGTACCGAGTGACTGCCACCTACTACAATCCAACAAGTGACACGATTCCTGAAGGAGGGATGGGAGTTGTCGGCGGAATATTCCTCCCGGCAAGAGGGCAGGTGTGGCCGCTCGCAGACATGAAAGATCCTTTGTACGTCGCAGACCTCAATCACGCGCTTCGTCTCACCGGGTCCCACGTGGAACACGAAGCCTCGAACCAAGAAGCATCTGGTTCCGTCCGCAGGCATCATCACTAATGGACTTTCGGGAAGCAATGTCGCGTCTTGAGTCAAAGCCGTTGTCCTCGCAGTCCGAAACCGCATTCGCCGGACGCAAGCCAAAATTCCATGAGTCACGCGTTAGCAGCTGGACGGAGCGGACATTTTTGGACATGCGGGGGGACCATAGGAGTGTGTTAGAAAAGTACAAGATGATGGATTTTGAATGGCACTGGCAATCGTCCTAATCGAGCTCCGAGCAAGCCGGCGTAGGGAAAACCTGAATCTTGAATCGTACATCCTGCATTCGTATTCTCACAGCTCAAACCATACTTTACTGATCCAAAATTAACACCTGCTACCCATGTAACTACCCTCGTTTTCTGCCTAAAATGATTGACCCCATCACAGATTGAGACCTATCGGCGCGATGGGCACATACTCCTTCGAAGGGTGGCCTCTGCAGAAGAAGTCAATGCTTATCGCCCTCGCATCACAGAAGTAATGAAAGGTGTCGTGGAGCGGAGGGACACACAAGGCCGCATCGACGACTACAGCGGTCTGTTTACTCAGGTCACAAATGTTTGGAGATTGGACGAAGGAGTGAAGCAGTTCATCTTCGCTCGGCGCTTCGCGAAGATTGCAGCCGACCTGATGGGAGTAGATGGAGTTCGACTTTACCACGATCAGGCGCTTTTCAAACCTCCGGGCGGTCGGGTAACACCTTGGCATCGGGATCACTATTACTGGCCGCTCGACACCGAGCATACGATCACGATGTGGATGCCTCTCGTCGATGTCTCGAAAGAGATGGGCTCGATGATCTTCGCCTCCGGATCACACAGACTCGGGGAAATCGCAGATCGTCCGATCTCAGAAGAATCTCAGGAGTTCTTTGAGAAAGTCATCGAGCAGAACGGATTCGAGTGCGTCAGTCACGAGCTGAACGCTGGAGACGCCACGTTCCATTCGGGATTGCTATTGCACTCAGCCCACGCCAACCGTAGCCAGCAGCCGCGAGAAGTCATCACGATCATTTACTATGCAGACGGGACTCGGCTGTTGGAGCCCGACAACGAGAATCGCCGCGTGGACATGATGGCTTTTCTTCCGGGACAGAAGCCGGGGGAGATTGCGGCGAGTGAGTTGAATCCGCTCCTTTATTCGAGTGAACACCTGTTCGCTGTGGAGTAGGCGAAGGATTTTTTGGAGTGGTGAGTCTAGTCCCGTTGCCTGGCCAGTTGACAATTATATGAACAATCCGTAGATTTGCCTGCAGCCTGCGGGCGATTAGCTCAGTTGGTTAGAGCGTACGGTTCACATCCGTAAGGTCGTAGGTTCGAGTCCTACATCGCCCACAGTCGACGAGGCAGGTGCGCAAGGTCACTGGTTGAGCGCTCTATGCCAAATCCCGATTGATGTCATCGGGATTCGAACCCAGTCCAGCCCACTTGATCGTCGCCAGTTGTCAAAGCAAGCGGATCCCTCGCCCCAGAAGATTGGGACTCGAGATGATTCATAAAGCGAGTCACCTTTAAATCCTGCCCGGCGAGGCAGGGAAGGGAGTAGATAGTATGTCCGCGGTCGGTCTCCGATTAGTAAGGGTTGGCGGATGTAGTATCGAGTTTCCGATTGAAGAGTTTGGAGAGTCTTTGCAGAGCCTCCGTTCCACGTCGATGGAGCGGGGGCTTTCTTTTATCTATGGAGATGAGCGCTCGTGAAGATCAAGGCGAAGATTATAGATCAGAACGGATTCGCGCGGACCCTGGCGCGGTTGGCACACGAGATCCTCGAGCGTAACAAGGGTGCCGAGAGCATCGGGTTAATTGGCATTCGAACCCGTGGCGAACATCTTGCCCGTCGTCTTGCAAAGAAAATCGCCGAGATCGAGCACAAGGAAGTCCACGTTGGTTATCTTGACATCACTCTCTATCGTGACGACCTCCGCCATCGCTTGGATCAGCCCGAGCTCAAGGGAACAGATATCCGTTTCGACGTAACCGGGAAAGACCTCGTTCTCATCGACGACGTTCTTTATACCGGGAGAACTGTGCGAGCAGCTCTCGACGAATTGATGGATTTAGGACGGCCGACCTCAATCCAACTTGCTGTGATGGTGGATCGTGGTCACCGCGAGCTGCCAATCAAAGCTGATTTTGTCGGGAAAAACATACCCACATCAACCGGGGAAGAAGTGAGAGTTCTGGTTGAAGAAGTTGATGGCGAAGACGCTGTCGTAATCGTGGAGGGAGAAGACTAAAGTGCCATTGAAGACTCGACATCTCCTCGGCCTCGAAGGAATGCCGAGGGAAGATATTGAGCTGATTCTGGAGACGACTTCAAGCTTCCGTGAGGTGCTTGAGCGGCCGATCAAGAAAGTGCCCACTCTACAAGGGAAGACCATCGTCAATCTCTTCTTTGAAAGCTCGACCCGCACTCGGACGTCGTTTGAACTTGCTGAGCGGCGGCTCTCCGCCGACGTTGTGAACTTCTCTGTTGCTGGTAGCAGTGTCGCCAAAGGCGAGACACTCAAAGACACGGCTCGGAACATCGAGGCAATGAAGGTAGACATGGTTGTGATTCGACACCCTGCGGCGGGGGCTCCCCATTTTCTAAGCAGGGTTCTCGATGCGGTGATCATCAATGCTGGTGATGGTGCACACGAGCATCCGACGCAGGCCCTTTTGGACATGTACTCATTGAGGGAAAAATTTGGGCGAATAGAGGGGCTTCGGGTTGGGATCGTCGGCGATCTCTCCCATAGCCGCGTTGCCCTTTCGAACATCTTCGGTCTGAAAACCATGGGCGCCCTGGTTTCTGTCTGTGGTCCAGCAACACTGATCCCTCGTGGAATCGAGAAGCTCGGAGTTACTGTGTACCATGATCTCGATAAAATGATTTGTAACGTTGATGCTCTGAATGTTCTGCGGATTCAGTTCGAGCGCCACGGGGAGGCACTTTTCCCGTCCGTGCGCGAGTATCATCTCCGGTACGGGGTTACTCGGGAGCGACTGGATAAAGCAGGCCATGCAGTCACTATCCTTCATCCTGGTCCCATCAATCGCGACGTCGAGCTATCTGCCGATGTTGCTGACAGCGAACATTCGCTTATCCTTCAGCAAGTTCTCAATGGAGTAGCGGTCAGGATGGCCGTTCTTTTCCTGTTGGGAACCGCCCATCATGAATCGGGCTCCTGAGATCACAAAAGGAACTTATGCTCAATCTGCTCTTAAAGCACGCTCGAGTGATTGATCCAGAAATGAAAATTGATGAGGTCCTCGACATCCTCATCCTCGACGGCAAGATCGCCGACATTGGTCTTTCGCTTCCTATGAAGAAATCGATCGACTCGTTGGAACTTCGAGACAAGATTGTTGCCCCCGGGTTCATTGACATGCACGTGCATCTCCGCGAGCCGGGTTATGAATACAAGGAAACGATTGAGACGGGATGTGCGGCTGCAGCCGCCGGCGGATTTACGGCAGTCTGTTGTATGCCCAACACGAATCCGCCAATCGATAACGAAGGGATCGTCCGTTTTGTGAAGGACAGAGGGAGGAAAGCCCTGGATGGCGTCGTCGACGTATTTCCCATCGCCGCGGTAACGAAGGGGCGTGAAGGAAAAGAGCTCTCTCCGATGGCAGAACTCTTCGAAGCGGGCGCAGTGGCATTCTCAGACGATGGGTCTCCGGTATCGAGTGCCGAGGTAATGCGTCGCGCTCTCGAATATGCGGCCATGTTTGATGTCCCGATAATTCAACACGCAGAGGAAGTTTCCCTGACAAAGGGTGGAGTGATGAACGAGGGGTACGTTTCCACTATCCTCGGGATGCCTGGAATGCCCGCAGTAGCAGAAGAATTGATCGTGGCCCGGGATATCGGATTGCTGGAATTCACCGGCGGTCGGTATCACGTTGCGCATTTGAGCACCTCAAGGGGCGCTGAGCTTATTCGAGACGCTAAGAAACGAGGGGTCCAGGTTACGTGCGAAGTAACTCCACATCATTTTACTCTCACCGACGAAGCGGTCCGAGGGTTTGATACAAACACGAAAATGAATCCGCCTCTTCGAACTCAAGCGGATGTGGATTCTCTCCTAGACGGACTTCGAGATGGCACGATCGACGTCATTGCCAGCGACCACGCGCCGCACTCTTTTGACGAGAAAGAAGTCGAGTACGTGAATGCTCCATTCGGCATCGTTGGTCTCGAGACCGCTCTGACTCTCGCGATCACTGAGCTTGTTTACAAAGACGTCCTGAGTTGGGATCAGCTCGTCATGAAATTCAGTACAAATCCGCGACGCATCCTTCGTCTTCCCCCTGCCAAAATCCAGCGTGATGCGATTGCAAATCTCACCTTGATCGATCCCTCTGTCAAATGGGTAGTAGATTCAAACAAATTCAAGTCAAAGTCGAGGAATTCTCCCTTCCATGGAAAGCATGTCAGAGGAAAAGCTCTAGGAGTCATCAACAACGGCTGCTTTCTCACCAATTGAGACTTCGTAGCATTTTCACCCTGAGGGTTCTTCCGCACTCATCAGTTCAATTCTCACCGAGTTGACTTATTTCGTTTACGTCTCGTCCTAAAAACTGAACGCACCCTCCATTCTTATTTTCCTTAAAACCTTTACGCTTCCTGTTCGATGCTGTTTTAGGAGTTTTTAGTTCTTCAACGAGCTTCTCCTGATGGCACACCATTTGGTACCAAGATGAGTGTGAGCATCAGGGATTCAACTCCATGAATTCGAAGGGGGGACAGCGATGAAAGAATCAATCTTGACTTTGATGACCCTGCTACTTTTGACTCTCGCTCTCACACAAGGTTCTGTGGCCCAAGGGGGAGCGGATATAAATCTCTTCTATTCCTCACTTGCTCCGTACGGCGTCTGGTTCGAATACGGAAATTATGGTTTGTGCTGGAGGCCGACAGTCGTATGAATAGGCTGGAGACCTTATACGCATGGTCATTGGGTCTGGACGGATTACGGTTGGACCTGGGTGTCCCACTTCGAATGGGGGTGGGCTCCATTCCATTACGGCAGATGGATCTATGACGG
>JBBIJH010000057.1:0-14929 GCA_037446075.1 Ignavibacteriales bacterium | reverse complement strand
CGGCCATCAAACCCCACTTGTTGTAGGAGTACGTACCGTAATGGTCGATCAACCCCAACGTATGCGCGAATTCATGGCAATGGACACCTATGTGTGAAAAGGTTGCATCGTTTACTTCCCTATCCCTGTACTGACAACCGAGATCGGAGTCAGACGCATAGAATGTGAAAAGCCCCAGCTTGCGTTGGTCAAAATGTACAGCACCGGTTATCTGACCAGTCTTGCTCGATGCAACCCTGACGTTCTGGGCGACGAGATTCGAATCGATAACGGTGTCAAGGCGGAATTGCACCGTGGATGTCGTATCCACCCCATGCTCACCCGGCCGCGGTGAAACTGGGAAAACGTGAAAAGGGCCCCGAAAAACTGTCCCGTTTATTATGGCCCTACTCAAACTCGTATGCTCCTCAAAAGCGTCGTAGCGTGATAGCCCCAGCCCTGGAGCCAACGCGAAGTAGTTGGGCTCCGATAGAAAGCCCGCCCGAAGGAGGCGGAATATCTTACAATTCATAAGCACGCCTGCAGAGGTCCGCACGTCTACGGAATCTGCCTCGAGTGACATCTCATACGCCCATGCACCGAAGTTGATAGTCCATTTTTCCTTCGGCTTCGCACCGACTTTGAAATACAATTGGTCGACTCCATTCTCCCTTTTGTACACGTTCCCCACAGAATCCTTACGATAGAAAGTGGTGCTGTCCAAAACGAAGTACGCGGTATCCCCGAAAGTCTTAGACCCCACAACCTGAAAATGCCGCACGATCTGGATGTCGCCTGCGAAGAGTCCTGACGACCACCAATGATCTCCCACGTGAAGTGGAAAGTAGTCCGTTGTGTCGAGTCCTTGGGCGACCCCTTCCGTAAGTAATCCACAGGAAAGAAGTAAAAGCTCCAGCAACTTTCTTCCCTGCGCTGTTCTACTTCTCATTACCCCTGTCATGACCTTTCCCTTCTCGTTGAAAACAAAATCCCAACTTCAATTCTTTGCCTCCTGCTTAAGCAGAAGTTATGAAGCACGGATTGCACCCTCCCTCCACACAAAGTTGCCACACGCTAAGACTTCACGAACAAGCTAAGTTTCTTCGGATTCAATGTCAAGGGTTCTCGCACAAGAAATCTTTCACCCTTAGAAACTTATCGGTTATCAGAAAGAAGAGATCTGATTGAACGTCCGTGAGAAAAATATCAAGGAAGGGCTAACGAGGTCACAACTCAACCCATTCACAAGCTATTTGCCGCCAATCCGTTAGCTGTGCCCTCACCACTTAATGGCAAACTCCCACTCCTCTCTCTTCCGACTCCACCATCGATAAAGGTGCCGAGCTGTCCCAATCGTCAAAAGCATGAAGAGGACACCAGCAATCGCATCGATGACATAGTGGTAACGAAGGTAAACCGTCGAGATGACGAGAAGAGTACCAACAACGGCAATGACATGCCGACTCTTGACACGATAGCGGTAAGAAAAGAACATCAGGACAAGGGTGAGTTGGACGTGGCCGCTGGGAAACACATCGCGCTGTGCAAAATCGATGGGATTCGGGGAGTTTCGGGGAATCGATTCTGCCATGTTCACGAAATCTCTCAGCGCATTGGTGAAGAGAAGGCCGGGGAGGTCGGTGTTCGTAGTCTCAAACTCGTGGAGGCTGAAACGGGGACCTACCGCCGGAAAGAAAAAATAGACGACGTAGCTGAGGTAAAAACCAAACAAGCAAAGAAACGCTCCGTACTCAAATTCCTCCATCCGCTTTCGTTTGTAAAGCTCCATCCCTACGATAAGGAAAAGAAAGTAGAAGCTTGAATATGCAAATTGCATGAGTTCTGTGAGCAGTGGTGTGGCCCATTGCGCCATCCAGCGAGTGGGATCGACGCCAAACATCCATCGATCAATTGCGATGAAGAGCTCATCGAAATCATGAGGGTTGATCGGATGGATCATGAGGTAAAGCTCTTTGAAAACCACCAATGTCACCGGGACAAGGTACCAATTTCGGAGGAAAATGAGGAACGGACTTGGCCTTTTTGTGGCAAACCTCGGGAGAAAGACAATCACGGTTCCCATGCTGAGATTCAACAGGATGAGCAGCCACCATTCCTGGATTCGACTGGAGAAAATAAGATTCGCAAGAGAAAGGAGAAGCAGGAAGAGCACATTCAGTGCATCCATCGCTCTTAAAGAGGAAAGAAGGGCTTTCACTTGCATGGTGTTAATCTAGGTGGAGGCTGCAGGATTAGAGAGGTTCAGGGGAAGTCTACTGGAGGGTTGTTGCGATGAGGCTTTCAAGAATACAAAAGGATTTGAAATCTTTCTCCACGAGTCAAATCTACACCGATTTCTACAGAATCCACTGAAGCATCATTGTTGCCAAACTGAGGAAAATGGTAATGCCGACGACATCTTGGAAAGCCGTCTCAAACGGCCCCGCTGTCAGTGCGGGATCGAAACCGATTCGCTTCGAAAGCATCGGTACTGTTGTTCCGACAAGTCCGGAGATATTCACCGAAAGAAACATGGAAGCCCCAACAACCAGTCCGAATTCCCATTTCCCATGCCAGAGGGCCCCAATCAGACCGATGACGCTTCCGCAGACCCCGCCGATGATTAAGGTCGTTTGAAGCTGTCGGGAGACCGGGCGCCACCATTCTTCCAGCGTCACATGACCTGTGCCGAGCGCGCGGATCACCATCGCTGCGGATTGCAATCCTGTGTTTCCTGAGATGGCCGAGATGACGGGCATGAAGGAAGCCAGCAGAATCACCTGTCCAAGTGTTGCGTCGAAGTGGTGGATCACGATCCCTGCGAGGAATTCGATCCCTAGCGTCAACAGAACCCACGGCAAGCGCAGGACTGCAATCTCGCGCGGCGAGCGCCGCTCCAGCGCCTCGACTTCCGATCCGATGATCCGTGCGACATCCTCGGTGTGCTCTTCTTCAATGACATCGACAACGTCGTCAATCGTGATCCGACCGACGAGCCGCCCTCGCTCATCAACGACTGCCAGAGCGAGGAGGTCGTATTTCTTAAACATGTTTGCCACTTCTTCCTGATCCACACTCGTGAGAACACTCTTCACGTCTGGATCCATGATCTTATACATGCGGCGATTTGGGGCATGGAGTACCAGCGATTGCAGTGGAACCGAGCCAATAAGGATTCCGCCATCATCAACGACGTAGATGCTGTGAATGGTGATTCCTTCTTTTGCTTTTTCCCGCACTTTGCGAATTGCTTTTTTCACCGTATCGTTTTTTTGAACCACGGCAACCTCTGTCGCCATGATACCGCCGGCGGTATCCTCGGGATAGCGAAGGAGTTCCTTGACCTCGGCGGATTCTTCTGCGGGAATCGTCCGAAGCACAATCTCCGCCACCCCTGGGGGAAGTTCTGCAACAATGTCCGTCGCATCGTCGGAATCAAGGCTCCGGATAAGAGCGGTGATTTTTTCCGCGGGAAGAACTTCCAGCAACCCCTGCCGAACAGCCGAATCAAGCTCGAGCAACACCTCGGCGGCCGTCGGCACATCCAGAAGCTCAAAGACGAATAACCGATCCTCTCCTTCCAGATGGTCGATGATGTCGGCAATGTCAGCGGCGTGGAGATCGAGAAGGATATTCAACAGTAGCGGACGCGCTCTCTCCGCGACCAGCTCGCGAATATCCCGCATCAACTCCTCATCCACCTCGATCGTCTTGACTCCCCGGCGGCGGGGCGCCGCGGCTGCTTCTGCTTTGGCGGTAGTAGTCTCAGGCTTTCGGATTGTGCGAGGCATGGACCTGTTTCGCTATCAGATTGCTTAAGCATACGAAGTCTTCCAGCGCAAGTTGCTCTGGGCGTAGCTGGAGATTGAAATCTAATGAAGAAAGATCCAATCCGTCAAGGCCTAAATACTGCAAGGAGTTCCTGAGGGTTTTTCTCCTTTTTCCAAACGTCGCCCGTACGACCTCGACGAACAACTTTTCATCAAGAACATCACGGACAGGCTTCTGAGGAAAATCCAATCGAAGAAGAGCTGAAACAACTTTCGGGCGGGGGAAGAATGCACTGGCGGGAACTTTGAAAAGCAATTTCGGCGTCGCATAGAACTGGCAGAATACCGACAGGATTCCATAGTCTTTCGTGTTCGGTTCTGCAACGATCCGCTTTCCGACCTCCAGTTGTACCAGGATGAGCAAATCTTGGATTGCCTCCCGCTGTGCAATTGCCTTGAGAAGTATCGGGCTCGTGATGTAATACGGAATATTCCCCACAACTCTCAAGCCCTGCCCAACTCTCTTTGCTGTTTTCATCAGGTCGAATTCCAAAAAGTCTTGTTCTTTGATCTCCAGCAATCCCCCAGCGCATTCTTTCTCGAATTTCTGTCTCAGCAGATTTGCCGCTCGTTTATCTAACTCCACCGCGACAACATGCTTTGCCTTCCCGACAAGATGTTTTGTAAGTGCACCCTTCCCTGGCCCGATCTCCAGGACAACGTCGTCCGGGAGGATCTCCGCTGCTCGGAGAATCTTCCGTGCGATATTATCATCGACAAGAAAGTTTTGCCCGAGAGACTTTCGTGGCCGAAGGGACTGGTCCATCCATGCTCAAGGCTTTTTGAATAACTTCTTCAGCTGCTCTTTCAGTTTATCCTTTCCTTCATCTAGCTTCTTTTGAAGATCTCCTTTGGCTTTCTCCCGGATTTCTTCCTTTTTCTTCTCTACCTCTGAAGCAACTTTCTCCCTAAGCTTCTGCCGCGCTGCTTCAGTATCCCAACGGAGTTTCGGGTCTCCCACCGTTCCGCCCACTAGCACGAACAGTGTCACTCTGCCTTCTCTGTCTTTAAAAAGACTCCCAACCTGCTGTGCCACGCTCTTGCCCGAGAGCCTGTCGCTGAGTTCTTTGGAGAGTCTGATCGTGAGAGCATAATCAAGGGTGCCGTCGAAGCCATGCCAGCCTGTGAGAAGAAAGTCGTTTCCACTGGCCGCAATTTTCACATCTGGGAAACTGATTCTCCCATCTGAAATTTTAAAGCTGCCGTTGCACGACTTGAAACTCGGGTCTCGGAGCTCGGGAAGATCCAGAAAAGTCCCGAGTCGCTGCATGAGCGGATAGCCCATCAGCTTTCCATCATGAATGAGGACATTTCCGTCTCCTGCGAGACTTTTTGTTTCGAAACCCAGGGTGTCGTTGAGCTGACCCTTCAGTGCAGCGGAGACCGAGAGCTTTCCGGAGAGATGTTCTCCGAATGCAGTAAACCGCCTTAGAAACGAATGCCCGTCGACCTCCTTCACCTCGGCTTGGAGATCAAACTGCGGTCGCCCTTTGTTACGTAAGTCGACTGTGCCCGAGAGGCCGAGGGATCCCCCCAACGTGGAGAATGATACGTTCCTCAATCGGATTACGTTGTCGGACGATGAAAGATTCGCATGCAGGTTCTGACATTCGAACGGCGTCGTTCCCTTGTATACGAATCTTGAGATTACCGCCGTTGCCTCCATAGCAAAGGGTGGCAGAACGATTGGTTCCTTCGACGGCGTAGATTCGAAGTAGCTTGATGAGATGGAAGCTCTCATCGACGGCCTTGGGGGTTTTAGTTTTCCCTCCGTCGGCTTCTGCGAAAAGACGAGCGAAAAGTAATCTCTCAACGTGAAGGAAACTGAAAGATCAGACCCACCGTACTGCATCGTAAGTCGCTTTGCTTCCAAGACCTCGTTGTTGAGCGAAAGGAAGCCGTTAAGATTTCGGATCGGGTGCTCTCCCCCCTTGATCGTCACATTCTGTAGTTCGACAGTGCCGCTTCCCTTCAAGTGCGCGAATGCTGCCGTCTTGCCTTTTAGTAAGAACTTTGCACGAACAAGCCCGGAAAGCTCTTTCCCTGCCTCAAGGGGATAGAAATCCTTTACTTCGGTTAGATTCAACGCGCCTTCGAGGTTTGCATCAAGATACGGATCGCTCAGGTTGGTAAGCGCCAGCTTCATCTTGATTGGGTTTGATCCAAGCCTGGCTGAGAAATCGGGGATTGCCAGTTCGCTCGTGGCTTCGGTGTACAAAAGCCTTCCTTGAAGATTAATATCCGCGATTGCTTTCGGCAGCTTTGCATAACGAATCTTCCCGTCTGTCAGAGTCCAGTTGACCGAAAGAGCGGGTTGTTTTCCTTCTCCAATGTCCCCTCTGATATGAGCATCGATCCAGGTGTTTCCTTCAACTTCAGGGTTTTCGCTTTCCCTCACCAGCTGTTCCGGAAGAAAGGGCAAAATCTGTTTAAGGTCAAGATCGTCCGAAGTGATGGTAATGTCGAGAGAGGAAGGTTTTTCCTCCACAAGCGTTAGCGTGCCACCCATTTGGAATCTCAGGCGTGCCTGTCCGCCAGGACCTTGGATTTCTATTCTGCCATCTTCAATCGTAAGCCTATCGTTTTGATAACCGATCTTGGATTTCTCTTGGATGTGGAATGACAGGCCTTTGGTGAGAGGTTGTTCAAGCGCGCCGTATGCGAATCGAGCGATCTTCAGATCGCCTTCAGTTCTCAGCTCCTTCACTTCGGGTAACGATTCCATCCGGAAGGTTAACTCGATCCCCGTGAGCTTAAGAAGTCGATCCTCTCTCTGGTTGCGATACTCCAGCTCACCATCCTTGATCTCGAGATTAGACAGAAGAAAAGAACCTGCTTCACCCGTGCGTATTCTCAGGCCCCCTTCGAGATTTCCCTTCTGGTTGGCTGCCGCCGACTGACGAAAGTTGGCCTCGCCTTCTTTGTTGAACTCCAAGAGAATCCTCGGCTTGTTGAACGAAAGGCGGTTCACTTCAAGCCGACCACCAAGAAGCGGAAGAAGTTTCACATTGAGCCGAAACTCGTCAAGATACACCAGCGGCTCTTCGCTGAAACCCACACCCTCACGGTTGGCGACCTGGAGGCCTTGGGCTTTCAGTCCAAAACTCGGAAAGAGGGATAGACCGATCTCGTTGATGTGGACTTCTCGGTTTAGTGTACTTTGGAGCCTTGGAACGACGAGCGCTTTCAGTCGCTCGCTAGTAAAGTAGAATTCCAGAAAGAGGGTAATGGAAATGAGAAAAAGAAGGGGGAGTGATGTACCAATGAGGATGAATCGTGTTCGTCGACGGAGCGCCACATCTCGACCTGCACTTTCGATGAGAGAAATTTCGCATCGCCAATATAGGGAAATCGACTCTAAATGTCAATAAAATTGGATGGATGAAGCGCGCCTCGGCAATTCGATGGTCGTTCGTCGGAGACAAGTGGCTCGCCGTTGATTTTGACTTTCAAAAATCTTATTTTGCTGTAGAAAAGTTTCGTTGCTTCGATCCTAACGATAGACTTGACTCTATGAGATTTATCTGTCCCAACCAGATTCTCTGCATCCGTGGTAGGGCAGTCAGGTGCAATGGGCACAGAGGACTCATTCGGTGGAATCCGTGAAGGCAGCCCCCAGCGAAAAGGCCGATCTCAGTGTGGTTATTCCTCTTTTCAACGAAGCAGAATCCCTCCGTGAACTTTCCGCCCAACTCAAGAAAGCGCTTGACGCGCTGGGACTCGAATACGAAGTTCTCTTTGTGGATGATGGGAGTACGGACAACTCCTTCAAGGTCCTAGGAGAGCTCCACGAGCAAGACCAAAGACTGAAAGCGATTCGCTTCCGTAGAAACTTCGGAAAGTCTGCCGCTCTCTCAGCTGGGTTTCAGGCTGCGAAGGGCGACTTCGTCGTGACGCTCGATGCCGATCTCCAGGATGACCCCGGAGAAATTCCACACTTGATTGAGAAATTAAAGGATGGTTACGATCTCGTCTCCGGGTGGAAGAAGAAAAGGTTTGATCCGATCACGAAAACGATCCCTTCCCGATTTTTTAACTTCGTGACGGCTGCGCTGACCAGAGTCAAGCTCCACGATTTCAACTGTGGGCTGAAGGCATACCGAAAAGAGCTGGTGAAAGAGTTGAAAATCTATGGGGAGTTGCACCGATACATCCCCGTGCTGGCACACTGGGCTGGGTACCGGGTCGGCGAGGTAGTCGTCCAGCATCACGCGAGGAAATACGGGAGAACGAAGTTTGGCCCAGGCCGGTTCTGGCGAGGATTTCTTGACCTCCTGACGATCCTTTTTACGACACGGTATATTCGACGACCGCTCCACCTATTTGGAGTTTGGGGATTGATCTCCTTTCTCATCGGTTTAGCCATTGAGATTTATCTCTCGATTGAATGGGTACAGGGGAAAACAGCCCTGAGTAACCGCCCCCTCTTCCTTGTGGGAATCCTTCTGATCATCGTCGGCATCCAGTTCATCTCCATCGGTCTTTTGGGGGAAATGATCACGAAAACCCAGCAGGCCGATCGGGGGTACGCAATCCGTGATGTCCTGCAGTAAGACTTGTCGATCGAGAAATTTCTTGCTTCCAGAATCCTCACAAGATCTCAAGTTCAAGCGTGGATAAAAGGCTTTCCGAAGGGATTGTGGTAAAGACCGACTGCAGGCACTTCAGAGGAGACATTCCCTGTAAACCCCACAAGCAGTACGGGGTCCACTGCGTGGATGACCGAGGCAACAATTGTCCGCACTATGATCCAGTCGATAAGAGAATCCTGATCATCAAACTGGGGGCGATCGGCGATGTGATCCGAACGACGCCCCTTCTACGAAAGCTCAAAGAAGTCTATCCTCGTGTAGAAATTTGGTGGGTGACGGAGTTCCCGGAGGTTGTTCCTTCAGCAGTCGATGTGGTACTGCCATTCTCTGCCGAAAGCGTCGCGGTTCTCTCCCAAACTCACTTCGACATTCTCTATAACCTTGACAAGGAGCGTGAAGCCTGCGCGCTCGCAAACGCACTCGCCGCAGATATCAAGAGGGGCTTCTTCCTCCGTGATGGGAAGTGTTCCCCGATCGACAAAGACGCAGAACATAAATTCCTCACTGGTGTATTCGACGACCTGAACAAAGCAAACACGAAGAGCTATCCGCAAGAGATTTTTGAGATGTGTGGCTTTAGCTTCTCTGGAGAGCACTATCTCCTTGACAACTTCGCTTCCGAGGGTTACCAATGGAGGCTCAACAGGAAGAAGAAGATAGTCGGATTGAACACAGGATGCGGGGAACGCTGGACTTCTCGCCTCTGGCCTGAAGAATATTGGGCCTCTCTTGCAAGACGACTCAAGAAATCAGGTTATCTGCCTCTCCTCCTAGGCGGAGAACAAGAACATAAGAAAAATTTGAGACTTGCTCGTACAACCGGCGCCAAATACCTGGGCCACTTTCCCTTGAAACAATTCATCAACCTCATCGATCAATGTGATCTTGTCGTGACGGCAGTAACGATGGCAATGCACATCGCCATCGGACTCGGGAAGAAGATTGTTCTGTTCAACAACGTTTTCAACAAGAACGAATTTGAACTTTACGGGTTGGGAGAAATCCTGGAACCGGACTTTGAGTGCACCTGCTTCTACTCACCCACATGTCCCAATAACTGTATGCAGTACCTTTCGGTGCAGCGGGTGTTTGACGCATGCACGAGGGTGCTCGGACCTGCTCAGCGATGAAGATTATCATCGTGGGTCCTGCATATCCACTCCGCGGCGGGATCGCACATTACATAGCGCTGCTAGCAGCTCACCTCCGGAAGCGCCATGAAGTTGAGATCGTCTCCTTCAAACGCCAGTATCCGAAGCTGCTGTTTCCGGGCAAGACTCAGGAAGAAAAAGGGGGAGCCGCTCCTCCCGTAAGAAGCGAGGCGCTTGTTGATTCGGTGAACCCATTTAACTGGATTGGGGTAGCACTGAAAATCCGGCATCGAAGGCCGGATCTTATTGTTCTCAAGTACTGGCTCCCCTTTTTTGCTCCCTGCTTCGGAACCATCGCGGCAATCGCTCGGTGGCAAGCAAACACAAAGGTCTTGTGCATTTGCGACAACATCATCCCTCACGAGAGAAGGCCGGGGGATCGACTGATCACCCGCTACTTTTTCCGCTTTGTGGACTATTTCATTGTCCAGTCATCAGTCGTTGAGAAAGAACTAAAGCAGTTTGTCCCGAACGCTCGGTACCAGAAGGTCCCCCATCCAATCTATGAGATCTTTGGAAACGCCGTAGGCAAGGAGGAAGCCCGAAGAAAGCTTGGGATAACGGCGGAACGCATGATCCTGTTCTTCGGATACGTTCGACCGTACAAAGGCCTCCACATCCTCCTCGAAGCCATGCCGTTGATCTTGAAAGAGATCGAGCTTCTCCTGTATGTCGTAGGGGAATTCTATGAAAAGGAGGAGAAGTACACTCATCAGATCAAGAGGCTTTGCATCGAAAAGAACGTGAGAATCATCCCGGACTACGTACCGCATGAACAGGTGGCTCTCTTCTTCTCTGCCTGTGACGTCGTTGTCCTGCCGTATGTATCCGCGACGCAGAGCGGGATCGTGCAGATAGCCTATCAGTTCGATAAGCCAGTGATTGCAACGGATGTAGGTGGATTGGCGGAGGTCGTGCTTGACGCTGCGACAGGGTTCATTGTGCCTGCCAAGGACTCCGAGGTACTTGCGCGAGCCGTAGTCAAATTTTATACGGAGAAGAAAGAACAGCAGTTTGTAGAAAACGTGAGAAGACAGAAAGCAGCGTATTCTTGGGGAAGACTTATTCATGCGATTGAAGAGTTAGGCCGTGCATGAATCATTCCGAACAACCTACCTGCAAAGTGTGTCGCTCCTCTCGTCTGCGACAGCGACCCTTCGGCTATGATTTTAATGGTAGGTGGCTGCAGGGCTGGGAATGTCTCGATTGCAAAACCATCTTTCTCCACCCACAACCCACGCAAGAGGAATTGGTCGACCTGTACACAAAGGAATATTTCGAGAGTGACTTCCGATGTGGCCACGCAGGATCCTATTTTGATTCGGTCTCTCTGTGCACGCCCGCTGACGAAGGACTCTTGCGGGAGATTAAGAAGTACAAACCATCAGGTGAGTTTCTCGAAGTTGGATGTGCCGGAGGCCGATTCCTGAACGCTGCCCGGAACGCCGGATATCGCGTCTATGGAGTGGAGGTCTCAGAGGATGCCGCCCGATTCGCTTACGAGGAATTCGGTCTTGAAGTTTTCAGGGGTGAGGTCCTCGAGGCGCACTACCCGCCTGACAAGTTCGATGTTGTCTTCATGGGAGATGTGCTTGAACACTTGCCTGATCCCCTTGTAACGCTTCGGGAAATTAACCGGATTGTGAAGGTGGGCGGCCTTCTCGTCATTGAGTGCCCGATGCAGACAAACACAATGTTTTCCCGGGTTGGTTTTGCGATCTACTCGATGCTCGGGAGAAGAGCGACAGTGCATCTTCCACCGTATCACTTATTTGAATACAGGCCAACGAGCATTTCCTTTTTGTTGGAGAAGTGCGGTTTCTCCATCTCACGTCTGAAGGAAGGGATAATTCCCCCTCGACGGGTGATGCTTCGTGGATCTTGGCTGCAGCGATTTGGGAAGAAACTGTTCCAGTACCCGAACTTTTTGGTAACGAGACTCTTTGGTGCCTTTGGAGACCGGATGGAGGTCTTCGCCCTTAAGCAGTTCAGCATGTAGAACTTGCAAATGCACTCAAGAAGTTCTATAGAGAGCGCAGAGAAATTGACTTCTTGCCCATGATCAAGGAAGAGTAGAAAAAACACTCCTGAAGCAGTCTCGTAGAAAAAATTGAGGAGTTTGCGGCAAAGAAACACCAATAACTCTTGATCGACGTGTGACTAATATTTCCTCCCTCGATGGAAATCACCGAGCATGATCGCTTCTACTGGCAATATGAATACGACGTCGTGGCGAAGTATCTTCTCCCCCTTATGCGGGAGTGGGGCGTGAAGATCGAAGGCGGAGCCGTTCTCGATGTCGGATGCGGAGACGGTGGCGCCCTCGCTGCTCTGCACGACGCTGGAATGACCGGGAAAGGTTTTGACAGAGAGGCTCGCCGGATTGAACTTGCTTTAGAGATGTGCTCTGGAAGAAACATCGAAGTCACTGTTGGAGAGATTGGCGCGGAAGAACAGCCCTTTGCTGCAGAGACGTTCGACCTTGTCGTGTTGCACGATGTCCTTGAACACCTCGAGGAAAAAGCTGAGGCCCTGGAGGCCTTGAAGAGATACCTCAAGCCCGATGGGAAGCTTCTCATTACCTTCCCGCCGTTTTACTCAGCGTTTGGCGGACACCAACAGCTCTTGAGGTCAAAGCTGTGTCGAATTCCATTCATTCACTTACTCGGATTAACACGGAACCTCATTCTCCCGAGTCTTCGTGACGAAAACAAGTTGTTTGTTCAGGAGGTCCAGAGGCTTGGCCGGATGAAATTTGGAATCAAATCTTTTGAGAATCTTGCCCGTAACACTCAACTCCGGATTTTGAAGAAAAAGATGTATCTGATCAGCCCAAACCATATTCGGTTCGGCCTGCGGCCTCTAGGAGCGGGATTCCTTGGTGAGATTCCTGTCTTGAGAGAGCTTGCGGTTACGGGCACCGTATATTTGCTGGCTCGCGCCTAGTGCGCGTTCCCGTGTCAGTGCAGCGGATCTAAGAAATTTATTGTCTTCGGCGCCAAGAGGCTTTAACAGTGTCTTCGAAAGCTCCATTCGTCTATTGTGCTGTTCTTCACTCCGGTTTCATTCCGGATGGAAGGGCAAAGCTGCTCCTTCGCGAAACTCTGGAATCATTGAAAAAAATGACCTATCCTAATTTCAAAGTAGCTGTGATCGACAACGGATCGATAGATGGCAGCCAGGCAATGGTGCGCTCCGAATTCCCTGACATAGAGCTGATTGAAAACCACCAGAACCTAGGCGTAAGCCAAGGCTACAACGTCGGCCTGAAGCGTGGAGTAGAGGGTGGCGCTGACTGGGTCTTTCTTTTGAATAACGACATCCGCGCTCACCCGGACGTGCTCACTGCCATGATGAACGTCGCGGAGACGGACAGCCGGATCGGGATCCTGGCGCCGAAGATTTACTATGATTCTCAGCCGGAGACACTCTGGTATTCCGGGGGTAAGATCAACTTCTTCACCGGAATGATCTCTCATCGCGGCATCCGCGAAAAAGACCACGGCCAGTACGATGAAGTAGAAGACACGGAGTACATCACCGGATGCGCAATGCTTATCAAGCGGGAGGTTGTGGAACAGGTCGGGCTTCTTGACGACGTCTTCTCGCCCATGTACTCGGAAGATGCCGACTATTCCATCCGTGCCCGGCGTGCGGACTATCGGCTCGTGTATGTCCCCGGAGCAAAGCTCTGGCACAAAGTCTCCGCGTCTACGGGGGGCGGACTGACTCCTTTGAAGACGACCTTAAGGGTCCAGCACAACTTTCTCGTCATGAAGCGCTACGCCCGATGGTATCACTGGATCACCATTCCCTGGTGTATTGCCGCAATCACCATTGTATTTCTTGCGAGAGAGTTGATAAAAGGGAACGTCAAAGTCATCGCTGCTTTGTTCCGTGGATTCTGGAGAGCGATAGGAGCTAGAGGTTCATCAACGTTAACGGCGGTTTTGTCCTTTTTGCTTCTTAATTTTTCATTGTAATAGCATGGGATTCAAGATCGAGTCGCGACATCTTGGCGAGATTGTCGTCCTCGCCCCCGATGTCTTCGAGGATGAGCGAGGATTCTTCATGGAAACGTTCCGAGCTGATCACTTTAAGGGGCTTGGACTTCCGTACGAGTTTCCTCAAGACAATCACTCGCGTTCTGTTTACCGAGTGATCCGCGGCCTCCACTTCCAGTGGGATCCGCCAATGGGAAAACTCATGAGGGTTACCTACGGTCGGGCATTTTTCGTTGCCGTAGATATCCGGAAGCGGTCGCCGACTCTGGGACAATGGTTTGGGATGGAAGTCTCTGCGGAAGACAAACGTCAGATCTGGGCGCCAGCCGGATTTGCTCGCGGATTTTGTGTACTATCGGACTACGCCGAAATCCACTACAAGTGCACGAGTATCTACAACAAGAATGGAGAAGGCGGAATCCGATGGAATGATCCCGAGATCGGCATCGACTGGCCCGTTGCCCACCCGATTCTCTCGCCCAAAGATCGAGTGGCGCCAAGCCTCAAGGAATGGCTGCAGATGCCGCAGTCTAATGTTTTCCAGTATCCCTGATCATTGAGAGATCCGGCTGAGAAGAGCGCCTTGGAATTTGGAAGACACATCGGAAAAGGAATCTGGGGCTTCGCCGATAAAGGATTGCCAGCGATCTATGGCTTGGGATTTGTCTTCCTGGTTATTCGCGTACTGCCGGAAGCAGAGTATGGCGCATTTGTAATCGTACAAGCAATTTTCCTGGTGGCGACGGCTCTGGGGACCGCCTTTGCGCTCCAGCCGCTGACGAAATTTGCTGCCGAGACCGAAGAGTATGGCCCCTACGTTGTAGCAAGTTTGCTGCTGAGTGTGGGCTATTACCTTCTGGTTTCGATCCTGCTCCTGGTTTTCAAAGGGCCGCTCGTGTCGCTGCTGGATCCGAAGGGTCACGCGAGCCTTTCTTTGCTTCTAAATTACATCCCTGTGCTTTTCGCGGTTGCGCTCTATCGTGCATTTGCCATCAACCTACTTCAGGCAAGTTATCAGGTGCAGAAAATCTTCTGGATTGATGCGGCGTATTTTATTGGGACGATTGGCCTGATTTACATTGCCGAGCAGTTTCACCGTTTCTCTACCGCTCAGGATATTCTCCTGTTGAGCGTCGTGGCCTTAGCAACGTCTTCTTTGCTGGCATTTGGGCTGACATACCGCCCTCTGGTCAACAAGATGTCCTTTCAGTGGCAGGCCTTCTCGAAGATCTGGCACTTTGGAAAATACACCTTTGGTGGAAATGCGATGTACAGCATCTTTTCTCAGCTCGATGTGATCTTTGTCTCTACTTTTGTTGGAGTGACGTCCGAGGCGGTCTATAACGCCGCGAAGCTTCTTACCAGGCTCTTTG
>JBBIJH010000056.1:0-15340 GCA_037446075.1 Ignavibacteriales bacterium | reverse complement strand
TGTGCCTCGTGCTTGTTGAGGTGTGGGTGGTGCGTTGGGGGTTGCACTTTGACGACGAGATCAGACGTCGTATAGAGTTCCTCCGCATCCTTTATGATCCGGGCTCCTGCCTTCTCGTACTCTGTATCGAGGAAGGAGGCGCGTTCCCCCGCTCCAGATTCAACCAAGACCTCGTGTCCATCCGCCCTCAGCGTCGGGATGACTGCCGGCGTGAGAGCGACTCGCGTTTCATTCTTCGAGACTTCAATAGGGACGCCGATTCTCACTGGGCTTCTCCTTCAGACATGTTTTGCAATATAAGCGCTCATGATTACGCCAAGTGCGACCGAGTGCAGTTTGGCTTCTGCCTTGTCCGCACGAGACGGGATGAGGATGGGCACACGACCCCCGACAATCACATGCGCAAGGGGCAATCCGGCGAAGTAGGTCGTGCTCTTTGCCAGGCTATTGGCGGATTCGATATTTGCAGCGATCAAGATTTCGGCCTTGCCAGCCACAGGGGAAACGATTCGCTTCTCCATGACTGCCTCGGGCGAGATCGCTGTGTCGAGGGCGAACGGGCCGTCCACGATGCAGCCGCGAATTTGTCCTCGTTCGTTCATCTTTGCAAGCGCCGCTGCGTCAAGGGTTGAGGGAAGATTCGGCAGAACAAATTCCGTAGCTGAGAGGACCGCCACTTTCGGGTTCAAGTTTCCGAGCGCGTGCGCAACCTCCACCGCATTGTTGATCAACTCAATTTTGTTCCTCAGGTCTGGTGCAAGGGTCATTCCGCCGTCTGTAATCATGACGAATTTGTTCGGATCCCGTTCCGGATACTCAAGGATGAAGATGTCGCTCAGGATTCTTCCCGTCCTTAGACCCGATTCGGCGTCGAGAACCGCTTTCATCATCGTGGCAGTATCCACGCCGCCCTTCATCAAGATGTCTACATTACCTTCTCTGGCTTCCTCGACGGCGTACCTCAGCGCTTCCGTGATATTCTTTGCGGGAAGAATTCCATAATCATCTTCGTTCAACTTGAGTTCCACTAGCCCTTCGCAGATCGTCTTCTCGTCCCCAATGAAAAGAATATCGGCAAGCCCTTGCTCTTTGCTCTGTGCAGCCGCAGAAAACGTCTCGGCATTGTTGGGAAAGACGATCGCTACGCGCTTCGGACCCAACGTCCTCGCAAACGCTAATAGTTCATGGAAGTTGTGAATCATTTCTGTTGTTCCTAACGAGGTACAGCCGACTGTCTTGAGACAACGTCGGAAAATTCAAGACGGACAAGCAAAAAAAGAGCAACCGCCGATGAACACCAATCCAGACACCCGCGTCACTGGGAGTCGGGGCTTCAGCACGCAAGCCTGAATGTACGCCAAGATCTTCTTCGATCGGCAGTGCGATGATTCGCCGTTGAAAAATCTTTCTTCTGCAGACATCCTCATCCCAGGAGATTGGTAAGTTCCCACTGGAAAAAATCACACAGGCACGCACAGAGGGCGCAAAGACAAACACGGAGAAAAAATCAAGAAATTCCAGCTCGAAATTCTATGTGGTCCGTATAGTCTCTGTAGAACTCTGCGAAGTGTTCTTTCACCTGCGTTCTTAGGACTTTTTCATGGAGAACTAATAAATCCGAGCTTCCTCTTCGCCCCGTAGCACCCTCAATGCCCCGAGGGCGAGTGCCGACATCTCATTTTCCTCCTCGTATACGAGTGAGGGGCCCAGGTACTGTACCCGCTCAGTCACCAGGCTGACCAGCCGCTGCGAGCTGGCCAAGCCTCCCGTGAAGATGATCGCATGGATGCCTCCCTTCAGGACCGTCGCCATTGCACCGATCTCTTTAGCGATCTGATAGGCCATTGCCTCGAACACTTCGCGTGCGTACTCTTCCCCTTGTTCGACCCGTTGCTCTACTTCCTGTAAGGAATTCGTTCCGAGGTATGCGACCAATCCTCCCTTCCCCATCACGAATCCGCTCACCTCGCGTTCATCATACTTTCCTGAAAAACACAGTGAGATGAACTGCTGTAGCGGAAGTCCCCCCGTCCGCTCGGGACCGAAGGGGCCGTCGCTTGATGCGTCATTCACGTCGATGATTCTACCGCCTAGAACTGCAGCAACTGAGATACCACCACCGAGATGCGCAATTACAAACGCAGAGGATTCCAGCGGGATCTCCAATTCCTTGGCTGCCTTTCTCGCGCAAGCATGAATACTAAGTGCATGGGAGAGGCTCCGCCTTTCAATCAGCGGGTGGCCGGAGTATCTCGCCAGCGGCTCTAACTCGTCAACGGAGACAGGATCGACAATGAAGGCTGGACATCCGAAATCTTGTGCAAGTTCCTTTGCCAATGCGCATCCGAGGTTCGCTGCATGCTCTCCCTGAAGATTTGCCCGCGCGTCCGCGATCATCTTTTCGTTCACGCAATAAGTCCCGCCTGTAACCGGCCGGAGTAATCCCCCACGCCCCACAACAGCATCAAGTTTGGTCGCACGATTCTTCGCCCAGCGTCTGCAGAGGGCCAAACGAAACTCGAATTGATCCCAGATAGTCCCGAACTTCGCGAGTTCCTCAGAGCCATGACGCAGCGTTTCCCCTTCCGCTTGCTCAGCGTCTGCAAAGATAGCAACCTTGGTCGAAGTTGAGCCGGGGTTAACAGCAAGAATACGGTAATAGGTCACAGTGATGGAGAATAAAGAGTTTCAGCGCGACAAACCTGCTCCTTCGTCCTGATAAATCCTTCTAATATCATGCCAAGAAAATAGGTATAGAACCGCCCATTTCCGCTTGATTCTGGAATCCGGAGAGAGGAACCTTCTCAATCTTGCGAAGAGGGCCTCACGGACTCGTGCACAATAGGTAATGGAAAAGAAAGCCCCGACGGGTGACGCCGAGGCTTCTGTCCTGCGCAATGACAATGCTACACCTTCGTAACGCCGATGCCAGGTTTTTCTGGCAAGGTCACTTTCCCATCAACGATCTGCACGCCAGTGAAGAGATCGTTTTTGATGAGCAGGTTGCCGTCAAGGTCTGCCCAGTCCACAAAAGGAGAAAGCTGTGCAGCCGCTGAGATTGCGCAAGAGGTTTCCGTCATGCAACCAATCATCACCTTCATCCCCAAAGCTCTTGCTGTCGTGATCATCTTGTGCGCTTCTCGCATCCCTGTGGATTTCATTAACTTCACATTGATGCCGTCATACACGCCGATCGTCTTCGGGACGTCTGAAAGTCTCACGACGGCTTCATCACCGATGATAGGGAGCGGGCTGCGCTCTCTAAGCCAGGCGAGATCATCTACCTGCTCTTTCGGCATTGGCTGTTCGACAAACTGGACGCCCTTCGTTGCCAGCCACTCGATCATCTTCAAAGCGAATTCTTTATCCTTCCAGCCCTGATTCACATCCGTGGTAATTGGCTTGTCGGTCATCTCGCGCACCGTCTCGATCATCTCTTTGTCATTCTCGCGGCCTAATTTGACTTTTAAGACTTTATACTCCTCGGCTTCTTTCACCTTCGTCCGGACCATCTCCTTCGTATCGATTCCAATTGTAAACGAAGTCACGGGTGTTTTGTTCGGATTCAGCCCCCAGAGCTGATACCAGGCGCGCCCGATCTTCTTACCAACCCAGTCGTGAAGCGCGATATCCACCGCGGCCTTGGCGGCATTGTTCCCCGATGCCAACCCATCGACGTACTGAAGAATGTCCTCGAGAGTGAACAGATCACCGAACTTCATCACATCAATTTTGGATAGGAAAGCCCGTGCCGTCTCCTGACTCTCTCCAAGGTAAGGAGGCATCGACGCTTCGCCGTAGCCGATGATGCCCTCTTTTTCAACTTCCACCATCATCACAGGGGTCGTCGTTCTTGAACTGACTGCAAGGGTGAAGACATGCTTCAGCTCCAGCGTGTAGGGATAGAAACGGAACTGGATGTCGCTGAAATCTAGGCGAGCGACCTCGGACAGCACGTCTGCTGGAAAAATTGTGAGAGCCGCACTTGCAGCGACCGATTCTTTCAAAAAGTCTCTTCTATTGGGGCTCATGGCTTGAATAATATGGGTCTTGTGAAAGTCTGCGGACCCCCGTGGATTTGCCCGCACTAAGGATTCTCGTCGATTTCAAGAAACCAGAGCGACGACGGGGGCTAAAGTCCGGATCTTGTGGATTGAAACTATTGATATGCACGTCGCCAGAACAGTGAATGAACTTTTTTCCTCCGATGTAAATGCCAACATGCGTGATTCTTTCTGGCCGATCCCCTTCCGCTCTCGATCCAAAAAACATCAGGTCTCCTGGTTTCAGATTCTCTAACTCATCCGTTGTGTCGACAGTTTCACCCACGCGAGCTTGTTGATCGGCATCTCTGGGAAGCAAGACACCGTTGAGGAAATAGACTGTCTTCGTGTACCCAGAGCAATCGAAACCCTTCGCGGACGTCCCACCCCACAAATAAGGCACGCCCATGAATCGATGTGCAGTCGAGACGACTACCTCGGGTGTTTCCCTCAGTCCGGAAAGCCACTTTGTGAGAGGCTGTGCGCTCACTTTGTCCAAGAAACCTACTCGGCCGTCAGGATATTCTACCTCGTAATGAGAGTCTGTCTCCGTCCGGAGTTTGAGGATGCAACCAACAACAATGTCGCTCACCACGGGGCTGCTTCGCTCCCTCGATTGTCGGATGAATCCGTATTCCGTCGTCACGATGAGCCTCGGTGCACTTTTCCATTTCTCATATTCCTGTTTATCCCAGATCGCCATCGGATCATCCGTCCAGCCGAGATAGTCTTCAGGTGTTTGTACATAATACCAGCCATCTTCCTTCTTTAGAAGGCGCAACGGCGTCCCAAGCACAACTTGTGTGACCAGCTCCGCGGCATGAGAAGGCTTCGCTCTCATATTGGCGACGCTCACACTGACCATGCCGTATGTCTTCTCCCCGAGCATAGGATGCGGGAGCGCGATTACACTGTCTATGATTTTATAATCTGTCTTGCCTGAAACGTACTCGATGAGGCCACGCTTGATCTCTACGCTCTGGACTTCGCCCTTAAGGATGAGGTCCTTTCCACGTATCATTGGCGTTACATCGAACACACTTGTTCTTCGGTCAGGAGCAAATGTCTTTCTCGCTTCCATGAGTAGACCGTCTACGCTCCTTACCTGGGCGGATGCCTTAGGCCCCATAAGGACCAGGAATAGGAGAAGAAACTGTACACGCGGGGTTTTGTTCGTTACGCCACATATGGGATGAGTGTATGAAGCTCTCATGTTTACCTCCGGATTGAATGACAGCTCTTTGGAATGTATTCAAATCTTGACCTGGGAATGCTATGCCACTTCTCCCCACCTCAATTCCCGGCAGCCCTGGAGTCGGTTTGAAATTTCCCCCTACTAGCAAGAAACTTTGCTTTTGACGCGAGTTGTTGTTATTTTCTTGTTGCCTTCGAAACATTCCCGACCAACATACTGAAAGTCCTGCCCATGAGCAACGAAACCAGTACACCCTCAGCCGGCCGCCTGGTCTCGCTGGATGCTTTTCGAGGCTTTACCATCGCCGGTATGATCCTCGTCAATAACCCCGGAAGCTGGAGCTACGTGTATCCTCAACTGCGACATGCCCCATGGAACGGCTGGACGTTTACCGACTGGATCTTCCCATTCTTTCTCTGGATCGTCGGAGTCGCGATGACGTTTTCCTTTCCCAAGAGAATTGCACAGGGTGCCTCAAGAGGGAACCTGCTTCTCCATACAATTCGGAGGTCAGCTACTCTATTTCTCCTCGGTCTCATCATGGCGGGCTTTCCATTCGGGCTCCTTTTTGATCATACCTTCTCCTTTGCGACGATCCGAATACCGGGAGTTCTCCAACGCATCGGAGTTTGTTACCTTTTTGCCAGCATTATTTTTCTGTACACGAATTTGCGCGGGCAGGCAATCTGGACCTTTGCCCTCCTAGCGATCTATTGGCTTCTTGTGAAACTTGTGCCCGTACCTGGCTATGGACCTGGAGTCCTCGATCCAATGGGAAGCCTATGTTGGTTCGTGGATTCAACCGTCCTTAAGGGGCATACTTGGAGCGGTGCTCCAGTCCCCGGGTTCGACCCAGAGGGAATCGTGAGCACTCTCCCCGCGATCGCCACGACTCTGTTCGGCGTCCTGACAGGCCACTGGCTACGCTCAGATCGATCAAAGGAAGAAAAAACAGCCTGGATGTTCATCGCTGGAAACGCCTGCCTTCTGCTCGGATCGATTCTCGATATGTGGCTGCCGATCAACAAGAATTTGTGGACAAGTTCCTACAGTATTTTCATGGCGGGCTGGGCTTTGATTTGCCTCGCCACATTCTACTGGTTCATCGATGTCAAAGGCTACTCAAAGTGGGCTAAGCCATTCGTGGTCTACGGCATGAATGCGATCGCAGTCTTTTTCCTCTCGGGTATCCTCGCCAGAATTCTTATGCTCATCAAAGTCAGCACTACAGGTGGTTCGCAGATGTCGCTGCGGGCTTACCTGTACGAGAATGTTTTCGCCGTGATTGCTGGACCGATGAACGGCTCCCTGCTTTTCGCGATCTCCTACATTCTCTTCTGGTGGCTGATGATGGCGTTCCTTTACAGGGCAAAGATCTTTATCAAGATTTAGAAGTATACACGCCTTCGAAATGGTAGCGACACCTTCCCGTTCTTCTTCTGCACTACGACTTCGAGTGTGTTGTCCCCTCCTGCCATCCGTTCTTTATCAATTCTCACCAAAATGAGGTTTGAATCCGGTAAGAAATAGTAGCCCGCTTCACGACCGTTCACCCTCGCAGCGATTGATTTGATGTCCGTCCCATCGGTATCCAGAATCCGAACCGGAAGAGATGGTTGCACTTCACCCACTGCGACTGAGTCAATCAGCTCGAGTCTCGGAACGCCGGCCTTAAAGTATCTGCCGAGCCCCCGAAAAATGGCCCACGCCTCGATGTCATTGAACTCCCTCTTCCTCAGGCGCCGTTCTTCGTACTCGCTGCTGAAGAAGGCGGCCTCCGTGAGTACGGCTGGAATCCTTGCGTTCCGCAGGACGGAGAATCCCTTTCCGGGATAGATCGCGTAATCTGACAGTGTCCCATCAAACGACGAAAGAGGCCCGCTATTGCCCAGCATGTAGGAGAGTTCTCTCTGGATGTACCTCGCGATATCCTGATTCACCGGATGGTATGCAGTGTCCCCCTCCACAGCGTGATAGTATGTGGAGGTGTAATTCGTGGACGGATCACCGTTTGACCCAATGGAATTGTGGTGAATGGAGATGAAAAGATCCGCGCCGCTGTTATTACCCATGGTAGAACGATCGAGCAGCGCAATCGTCGTGTCCTTTGTGCGTGACATGAGAACTCGAACCCCTGCCCTCTCAAGGAATTCCCGAAGCTTCAATGCAACATAGAGGTTCACGTCGGCTTCCACAACTTCTCCATCTGGTCCGACCGAGTACCGGTCGTCTCCGCCATGGCCAGGATCCAGAAAGATTGTCCTTCCCCTCAGATAAGGTGAGTAATGCAGAATAACGGAGTCGAGACCACCGGGCTTTCTCCACTCGAGAGGGATGACATAGTACACTGACGTTCCGCAACCAATCTGAACGAACAGGAGCACTGAGGTGATTGGAATCAGATAATGCCAACGGACGGTTTTCAGATCTAACCCAGCCACAGTGATAAAAAACCTCGGAAGAATCGCTCACTTCGTGAGCAGCATCTTGCCCCTCAGGACCCCTCCCTCGACATAAAGGACGGGGAAGTATACACCCGATGCAAGGCCCCTAGCGTTGAAGTGGATTTTGTATCGACCCTCTGAAAGACCCTCATTCACGAGCAATGCGACCTCCTCTCCGAGGACATTATACACGACAAGCCGCACCGGGCCTGCTTTCGGAACCAGGAACTCGATCGTCGTTGCAGGATTTCCGCCGAAGGCGGATCCACCCGCCGTGGAAAAGGGATTGGGATAAGCAGGATAAAGCATGTACCGATTGTCCACTCCCCCCTCCTCCTTTGCCACCCCAGTGGGGATCACGTCAAGAACGTGGACGGCGGAATTGCCAGCCGTATCCGTCCCGGCTATCCCGATCGCCTGAAACTGAGCAGACCGCGTGTCGACGGCCACACTCCAAGTGTTCCCTGCAACGGATTTCGGCGCAAGTCGAACAACACGCCCCTTCGCGTCTTTCCCGAACACCAGGGGTGCAACTTGCCACAACGGTTCCGACATTTCGATGGTGATATTCATCGTGTCAGCATTTATCTGCGTCGCGTAGTGAATCTCGGGAGGCTTCTCGTCCCGGCTCCCTCTCCATTTCTTCATCGCTTCCGTTGCAGTCGTGTAGTCATAGTTAACCTCAGGAAAAAAGGCCCCCGCTAACCGAACGACAGAATCTACTCCCAGAATCTGCTCCGGGAAGTCCGTCTCTGGTAAGTGAGACCAGATGGTCATGAGTTGGTCCTCACCGCGAAAGGCTTTTGAGAAGGTATCGAGCATCCAATCAAGAGTCAACCGCTTCATGTAAACGCAGCGAGTTTCCCATCCTTTGAGGTTTCCTTTCGCCTGGTAGTCCGACGCGTTCGGATGGTACGGGATCCACTCGAGAGAGGCATTTGACCAATCATAATTGTTGTCAATCGGTTCGACTGTGTCAACAGCGCGAAGGGGCGACGAGTTCTCAAACCTGTATGGGATAAGGCTGTCGAGACAGGTCTCCCATTCGTTGTCCATGTAATGCCAGCCACTGCGGAACGATGTGGGCAGCAATCTCCCTTCGATCACGTAATGGCCAATGGTCTCGATGAAGTCATCTCGGTACTCCCCGAATCGCAAGGACTGATTCCAGTGGAACACGCCGTCCCGATCCGGATCATTCCAGATCCAATCGTGGTAATGCAAAGAAAGTTCATCCCCTACAGTTTTCAGATCCGTCTCATGATATTTTCGCATCATCTCGAGATTCGATATCCAAGGGAATTGAACTTCGGGATTCGTGTTCGTAGCTATCAGGCTACCATCGAGCATGAACCAGGTGAACACCATAGGCTCCCCGTAGCTGTCCTTCATTCGCTCCCTGAACTCACGATTAATGACCCTTGAGGCATTGCCCGTCGGGCTTGCAAACACCCCAAATCTGAGGTAATTCGTACGGCGATAGACGTCTAGACCGTCCCAGGTCCCGGTATCGGAGCAGAGGACGAGGTAAACCTTCCCGGGCTTTGGCAACCTCTCGGAGGTTGTGACCAGGAGGTCATCAACGTAGAACGTGCTTGTGTGTGGAAGATACCTATTCCCGATCTGTAATGTGTGAGGGATATCGACCAGTTGCTGTTGGATTGACCCACGAAGAACTCCGTCGATATAAAGAGAAGTCTCGTTGGATCCGTCAAAGGCGAGCCTGAACGAGTGCCACTTTCTGAACCCGTAGCCTCCCGGGACTCTGAACTGGGCTGTGTTCCATTGAGCAGTCTCTTTGAGTACGTCGAGCTGAACGAGTCCGTTGGGCAGGAGGAACAAGACGAGCACGGTGTTCTGCCCACGCAGAAGGAGAGGGATTGCCTCGTCCCCCATCGATTCCACATAGACGTATTCCGTAATCTCAAACGGTAGGGTTGAGCTGAAGATGCGCGTGGAGGTTTCGATAGCCGAGAGCTGGTTCACGGTCGAGACCCTGCAACTGAAGTGCGCTGAGTGAGAAACTGTTGAATCAACGGCGATAGGCTCGATTGCGTAGAATCTGCTCCAGAGAGGCCTCTCGGTCAGGTTGCCATCGTCAAAGTTCTCTTCCAGCAGTACCGTCTGAGACCGAAGATCAGCCGCAAAGAAAAAAAGGAACAGGAGGAAAAAGGATGTGCAGCGTCGTCCAACGTTCATGGAAAAAATGATCATCCGCCACATTTACAGCGTCCCTATTTCAGCAACAGCATTTTGTTTCTCAGCACTGTGTTGCCAGCTGTCATCCTGTAGAAGTACATCCCCGAGGCATGGTTACTGCCATCAAACACAACCTTGTATGTTCCTGCCTCCACGAAATCGTCCATCAGGACTGAGACCACCTGACCAAGGACGTTATAGACTACGATCCTCACATTTGAAGATACAGGAACGCCAAACTGGATCGTTGTAGTAGGATTGAACGGGTTCGGATAGTTCTGGCTCAAGCTATACTCTGTCGGAAGCGATCCAGGTTCTTGCACAAGGGTCAGCACGGTCCTGAACCGGGCGTCCACCGACCAATCGCTCGAGCCGTATGCATTCGATGCTGAGACGCGCCAGATATACGCCGGGCCCGCCGGAAGGTCCCGACCGCTTGTGAAATCTGTATCCGCGACTATTGTGTCGAGTACAGTCGCTCCAGTCCACGACACCGCCGCAACTCGAACCCTGAACGATGTACCCCCGCTCTTTGACCAGATGAAAGTTGGTCTTAAAGGAGCGTTAGCGACATTCACAGGTGCCAGCGGCGTCGGAGGCAATGGCCAACCGGTTCTAAAGGATCTCGTAGGAGAGAAGGGCCCCGCCTCCCCCTGGCTCCCGGCAGCGACTCTCCAGTAATAGGTCTGTTGTGCACTAAGCCCTCCGACGGCAGCGGTTGTCTCTGCGAGGCTCTTCACAGCCACGAGCGAGGCTGCGCCGAAGGCAGAATCTCGTGCGACCTCCAACCTGTATTGCAGAGCCGAGGCTACAAAGGACCATCGAAGCGACCCATCCTGCGGGTAATTTGGCTCCCCGTTAACCGGATAAATTTGTACTGGCGCCGCCACAGGCACACTAATCGATACCAAATTACCGATGGGACTCTCATTGTTGTTTCGGTCAAGCGCTGCAACGGCAAAGTAATAATGGACGCCAGGAGTGTCGATCCGCCCGGAAGGCGTGAGTGAAGGCTGACCGACCAATCCAATGAGATGCCGAGAGTTCTCGAGATCAGAGCTTTGATATGTGGATGAGGTAAAACGGTAGACGATGTAACGAGAGGCCGTGTCACCGTCGGAGGCTGCTGACGGAGAATCCCAGCGGAGGGTGTAAAGTCCGCTCGCCGGATTGAATTCCGCGCGAAGATTTTGTGGGGTATTAGGGGGAACTGTCTCCTTCCAATCCATCACGGGAATAATCGCGGGAGTTCGATAGGTTTCGGATTCCAGCAGGTCGGCTATGCCGCCACGGTTATCCCGGATGTTGTTGGCCCGAAAGAAGATGCTACCGTGGATATCCGGATTGCGACGATTGAAATCGACCTGATTTGCGATTTCCGTGGCAGGTCCGAAAGTCGACTCGCCGATTCGGTAAACTGCATTACCTGTGTAGACATGTCTGCCATTCCTCTGAGAACCCCACCATGGCTGAAGCAGCGCATAATCCTGGCCGCCGCCAAACGGCCAGTACAGCTGCGGCGCGATGTAGTCGATGTACTGGCCTTGCAGCCAGGCCACCGCGTCGCAGTAGATGACGCTGTAGTTATCCTGTCCGAGTGTTCCCGGAGGGACACCGTTCTTCCAGATTCCGGCTGGACTCATACCGAATTTCACCGTTGGCCTGATGGCCCTCACACTATCATAGATCTGGCGTAACAAGAGATTCACGTTGTCTCGCCGCCAGTCGCCGATATCGGTGAAGCCGCGCGAGTAGAGACGGAACGTGGCTGTGTCTTGCCAACTAATCTGGTTCGGCGGATAGGGATAGAAGTAGTCATCCATGTGAACGCCGTCCACGTCATACCGACGAACAACATCCGCGACTATCTTCGAGACGTGATCCCTCACTTCCTGAAGCCCGGGGTTGAGGAACTTGTAGGTGCCGATCCGTATTGCCCAGCTTGGGTTTTGAATCGTGACATGTTTCGGATCCAGAGGGTAGCTACCGACACTGCGTTCTGCTCGGTACGGGTTGAACCACGCATGTAGCTCCATCCCTCGCTTATGCGCCTCCTCAATAACGAATTGAAGAGGATCATAAAAGGGATTGGGAGCCGTTCCCTGAGAACCTGTGAGCCAATACGACCACGGCTCGTAAGGCGAGTTGTAGAAAGCATCGCATTCGGGTCGAATCTGAAAAACGACGGCATTGATTCCCGTAGCATAAAGTGCATCGAGAAGATTGACAAGCTCGTTGCGCTGTTGCTGCGGCGAGACGAATGGCGAGGAGGGCCAATCCAGATTTACGACGGTTGCAATCCATGCCCCCCGGAACTCGCGCTTGGGGGGTTGAACAGCTTGTAGCGAGAAAATGGATTGGGCCGCTGAGAAATGGTGTGAGAGTAGAATTGGAAACAGAACAAAACGTAAGCAAGTTCGCAAGAAGCAACCCTCCAACATGAGCTATCGTAGTGCAATTTTCAGAGAAAAAAGTTCACCAGCGGGCGTATTGAAGACGACGCGCCCGTCCTCTGAAGCCGTAGGGTTTAGTGCAATGCCATCAAACGTTTCCGTGAGATTCTGTCGCGTCCACCGCGTGAGGGAGCCTAGGAAGATCTCCCCGCCCGTAATGTTGTGCCCATCATCGCTCGTTTCCATGTACACATAGAGATCGTTGTTCACCCAGGAGGGCCGTTCACCTTGTTCTGAAACCAGCTGGAATTGGCGCGTGCTCTTCTCAAAAACATACAACGAAGGTCGGCCCTTCAATTCAACGAGTGCCTTCATCCCGTCAGGCGACCATACCAGTGAGAGGATTTCTCTTCTGCTCGGTGTCAATTCGATTCCCAGCGGGGACGCGATCCCAGAACCCTGGTGCAGCCATGCCCGGTCGCTCTTGAACAGCGAGCGAATTCGCGTGCCAGTCACCCTCCGTTCAATCACTCGAACCTGCCCTCGGTTCCGAACAACAGCCTTGTTCGAGGAGATCTTTTGTGGAACCTCTATCCTGTTTGCTTTCGAGAACGGCACGAGGAGAGACTCTCTCTTCGCCTGTACATCGATCAGCTCAATCCCCATCATTCTATCGCGAGATGAAGCCCCTTCTTTCGTTGAACGAACAATCAAGTGACGATTGTCGAGCCAGATGATTCCCCAACCCGCACCGAGGTGAGAACAAACTTGCTCGGATTCGCCGGTCTGAAAGTTTAGCACATTGACTCCGTTGTAGCCTTCGCCCGTGTAGGCCAGGTAGCTTCCATCAGGTGAGAGGACCGCTCCCTGGGCAAATCCATCCACTGTCAGCCTCTCAATTGACTGCGTCACTGTGGTGACCTGTCCCCACAGGGATCGTGGCAACCCCGGGAGGAGAAGCGAGATGACAGCAGCGATCTTTAGTATGGGACTCATACGACACTTCCTTGGAAAACCTCAGAAGTTTGTAAACCTGTGAGGCCTTACTTTAGATAGAGCATCTTATTTATAAGATTGACTCCCTTTGCTCGCAGTCGGTAGAAATAGAGTCCTGAGGCGACTGAGTTTTGATTGTCATCCCGCGCATCCCACGCAACAGTGTAGCGACCGGGTAGATGCTCGCGGGATACGAGAGTCCGGACTCGACGACCGAGGAGATTCAAAACTTCGACACTGACAAACGCCCGGCTCCCTACGTCGTACGTGATTTTCGTTTCCGGATTAAAGGGATTGGGATAGTTCTGGTGTAACGAGTACGAAGACGGCAACACATTCGGGTCGACAACTACATCAGGGCCCAGAAATCCAAAAATCCGAAGCCCATCAAAATACAGAGTCCCTGAAATTGCGCTGGAGTCCGGGACGTACTTCAACTGAAAACTGTTGAAACGCATGAGGCCTTCAAGCTTTCCATTGCCGGTCCATGAACCGACTGGGTCATTGGCAAAATCCCATTCAACTGACCTCCAACCCACCCAGTCCACCTTGACCCACTGGCTTACTTCGTGAGTGTCCGCCGGGCCAGTTGGAGACGCATCAATGCTATCATCGACGGCAAATCGGAATAGGGTTCCACTAGCGTCTCCAAAGAGGTAAACCTGCAGACGTGCATCATCCTTTCGCCATGTATATAAGGGTGGGTTGTCTACTGTGCGGTATTCGTGAATCAACCAATCGTTGGAATTCCTACGCCAATAATATCTCAACCTCGCCGCCCCCTCATTATATCGCAACACTGACAAAACAAGACTCGAGTCGAAGTCGAAACTGGCACTGTCTATCCCGATCGTGCTAGTGCTCATGCCGGGTTGCCACCAATTGGCAACTGAGCCATCGAATTCATCGATGGACCGGGAGACACCCGTTCTCGGTAGGACGGAGAATTCCCAAATGACGGGCGCAGTACTTGAAATAGCGTTCCCATTTTGATCAGAGACACCACTAACCCGGACGCGGTATGACCTGCCCGGAAAAAAGCCGCTAGGTACATAGATATTAATTGCACTCTTGCTGCCCACTTGAAAATATTTCAGTTCTCGAGAAACAAGGGAGCCGCCCACCTCCTGGAGACCTACGTTACCGAGCGTAACCGTATTCGTATCCAGTGGTTCATTGAAGGTGATATTGATCACGAGAGAAAGATACGATGCGACGGAGTTCGGAGCTGGGTACATTGCAATGATTTCCGGTGGCTTCACATCAGCAGTGCGAGTCCGGAACGTGATAACCAAGCTGTCCCCGCCCACACCATCACCGTTCCCGTCAAAGAAGTGGTTGTAAAGATCTCGCACCTGAGAACCGACCACGAGCCTGTAAGTTGTATCCATCAACAAAGTGGAAGAAGGCTTGAATAATAATGTCCGGCTATTATTGGACCAAGTGTAGCTTCCGGGTACTCTTGACCCTACCGGATCGAGGAGATAGATGTAAGCTTCTCCAGAGGGACGATCAATGGGACGGCTGAAGTTAAGCGTCAGAGCGGCATTGGGCAGGACGCCAACCTGGTTTTGTGTCGGAGAGCTGCTCAGGAGTCTCGGAGGGATTCCTGAGACAAGTCCTATATCCTGAAAAGTGAAAAAGGTATCAACAACGGAGACCTGAACAGACGTATCTGCGTAGCCCGGCGCAGTAAATGTCACCGTTTGCACGCCAGCAGTGAGGTTCTCGAAGTAATAGAATCCATTCCCGAGTGCCGTATCCGAGCCGACATACGGCCTGAAGGTATCTTCATAGGTATTGGTTCTGTAGGTTCGACCAGAAATCGAAGCTACTGCGCCGTTGATCGGCGCGTTTGTCTCGACGTCCGAGATGATACCGATAAGCGTTCTCACTGGCGGACGTACAACTCCAAAGTGACCAAGCATCGCCAGCCAGATCGCTTTACCTTCCGTGCGCTTTGACTCCATGTTCATGTTCAGTAGGTTCTGACGGGGGTTTGTGTTGAAACCACCTTCGGAGAGCGTGGCCGGCATCGTCGTTTCTCGCAGGACTCCCACGCCAGCAGAA